>JBIIIF010000364.1:0-5728 GCA_044235005.1 Planctomycetaceae bacterium
TGCATGGCTTCGGTCGTCAGTAAATGGACCGGAATCGCATCGCCGGAGAACGCATCCAGAACCAGCACATCGAACTGCTGATCCGGCTCCCGTTCCAGAACGAGTCGCGCGTCACCGGGCAGAACCTTGACTTCCGCTTCGCAGTCTTCAAGAAACGTAAAATGCTTCCATGCCAGATCGATCACGTCGGGATTGATTTCATAGAACCGTATGTGATCGCCGGGGCGAGCGTAGACCGCCAGCGTTCCAGCTCCCAAACCGACCACACCGATTCGGCGACCTTGTGCGGAAGTCGCCTGGAGCTCAGTCTGCCCCAGAACTCGTCCCGCACCGGAACTGAGCGAGTAATAAGTCGCAGGCTGACGACGACCAGCCTCATCAAGGAATTGGCGTCCATGAACAACTCGCCCGTGAACCATATCTCTTGATGGGCGATTTGTTTCTTCCTCCAGAACATCAACGACACGCAGGACACCATAGAAATTACGTTCGATCGCTTTCGTTGAGGAAGAGTGCTGAGTGAAAATCGCGAGGTAAAGAGTCAATGCAAGCGCGATGCCGGAACCGAACTTAAGAGACGTTCCGGGCGGCACAAGTCTTTGAAACTGCGCATCGCTTCTTAGCCACGTTCCGGCACAGACCAGGAGGCAACAGACGATGGCCAGCGGTAATTCACAGTAAACATCGAAGATCAATGGTGCGAGCAGGCCAACGAACAGGCCGCCGGCTGCACCGCCGGCAGAAATCGTCAGGTAAAACGAAGTCAGTTGGCGCGGGTTTGGTTTCAGCCGCACGAGTTCACCATGACACAGCATGCAGACAAAAAACAAATTCAGAAAGAAGGCGATGATCTGCAGCACGACGCCGAAAGACGCTCCAACAGCCATCATGACAATGGTTCCGACCAGACTGGCCGTCGTTATCAGAGTCATGATCTTGTGGTTATAGAACCGGTCCGATTCAAACGTGAGAATGAAGCTCAGCAGATACAAAGTCAGCGGTACGATCCACAGAAACGGGACCACGGCGATGTCCATACAGACTTCGTTCGTTGTCGCAAGCAGCATGACCGAAGGAAGCATCGCGAGAATAAACCAGCGGGCATAAGAGTGGGTCGTCACAACTTCGCAGGCCTCAGTCGTGGAGCGTGAATCTGACTTTGCGACGGACGGTAGCTCAATCTTGCTTCGAACCGCAGTTGTCCAGCCGCAGAGCAGACAGGACAACGCGAAAACAACGAACAAAGCCGACCAGAGTCCCGCCTGCATTGTGGACGAGAAGACTGGCTCGAACAGAAACGGGTATGTCACCAGAGCCAGCAGCGAGCCGATGTTGGACAAGGCATACAGGCGATAAGGGGAAACTCCGGCGCAGGCTCGACTGAACCAATGCTGCAACAACGGACCCGTGGCCGACAACAAAAAGTAGGGCATCCCGACTGTCGCCAGCAACAGCAGTGTAATCTGCAGACCAGGGGACTCATCTCCAGCAGGTTTCCATTCCACATCCGGAATGATGGGCAGTGACAGAGCAGCCAGGGCCAGCAGGGCCGCATGAACACAGGCCTGTCGGGAGATGCTTTTCAACGAGGACAACAGGTGAGCATAGGCATAGCCACCAAACAGCAGCAGTTGAAACACCAGCATGCACATGGTCCAGACAGCCGGAGTCCCGCCGAACCAAGGCAAAATGAATTTTGCCAGGAGAGGCTGAACCTGAAACAGCAGGAAAGCGCTGGTGAATACCGTAATGGCAAACAGCAGGGAACGATTGCCGGAAACAGGAGCTGGCCACATGCGGGGGAAACCTTGTTCTGTCACGCCGGACGCGCGCAAGGGAAGTCTGGTCAGAAACACTGGTGATGGAGACTAGCTCCGAAAAATCACCCGCGCGGAAAAAACAGCGCAAGCGGAACCAAAAGAAGAACTCAATGGAGAGACCGCCTTGCGGGTTTTAAGGTTTATCCGGTTCTCAATGGCCTGTGACGGAACAGAGAAATCGATCCTGTCGATTGTGTCGTTCTCGTAAGGTCCGAAGGCATGGGAAAGTCTGTCGTGTTGCGAAAAATCAACGGCTGTGACGAGTTTATGTGGCAGAGTCTACTTAGAAGCTAAACAGGTGAAATTGCGTCTGCTCTTTGTCTGCTGGTCTGACTTTGTCTTCTTGTCGTCTGTCGTCTGAGGTATCCAGCCATGTTCGATCTGCTTCAACGCCATCGCACATGCTGGCAGAGCAGCCTGCTGGTTATACTTGGCGTGGTCGTTTTCTGGCCATCGGTCAGTTTTGATTTCGTCAACTGGGATGATCCAGCCTATCTTCAGCACAATGATCTTATCAAAGGCTGGTCGTGGCAGAATCTGAAAGGGATTGCCACGGAAGTGGTGACTCGCAATTACGCGCCGCTGACGATTTTCTCTTTCCTTGTTGAGCATACTCTCTGGGGTTTGAACCCGGCCGGCTACCATATCACGAACATCGTGCTGCATGCGGTCAACGGAGTTCTTGTCTTCCTGCTGATTCGTCGATTGTCGGGGAGTACCTTTGTTGGCTGGATCACTGCGGCTTTGTTTCTTGTGCATCCTGTGCAGATCGAAAGTGTTGTGTGGATATCGTCGCGCAAGGGATTGTTGTGTTCGATATTTATGCTGGGAGCGATGCTCGCAAGGATGAAGCTCCAGCCAGCTTCACGAGATGAAGGCCGTTACGTTTTCCTGCTGGCACTGGCGTTGTTCTCGAAAGCGCATGCGGTCGTCCTGCCTCCGATGATGTTGCTTTATGATGTGTTGGTGCGCAGGAAGTCGATCGCCGAAGCATTGCCACGCCAGGTCATCCCGGGCTTCATGTCACTGCTGCTGCTTATGTTGACCACAGGGGCGCAGAATTCTGTTCTGGGGGGAGTCCGTGGACACATGAGTCTGGGACTGCTGCAGATTATGGCCGTCGATGTCACGATTCTGTGGCAGTACATGGCCATGCTGTGCTGTCCCACTGATCTTTGCGTGATGTACGATCCGCCGACGTCCGGCATCTGGCCTCAGGTGATGATTGGCATTGTGGGCTGGGCGGTTGTCGGGCTGGGACTCTGGAATATTCGCCGGACCCATCCGCTCTGGATACTGGGAGCCTGCAGCTTCCTTTTGCTGCTGTTTCCGATGCTGAATTTCTTTCGCATCACCACGTTGATGAACGATCGATATCTCTATCTTCCCAGCATCATCATCTTTGCGATGGTGGCCTCTGTTGTCGAAAGAGTTCTGCAGGTGGCCGATTCTCCTCTGCGGCATTTTCTGGATCTGATCAGCAATTCCACGAAAGGGGCACTTGCGTTCGTCGTCATTGCAGGCTGTGTGTTTTTGACTCAGCAGCATCAGGCCGTCTGGGCCGGTCCGGAATCACTGTGGACACATGCTCTTTCAGAGTATCCCGACATGCCGCTTTTGCGGATTCAATACGCCGTCACGCTTTATGATCAGGGGCGTGTGGCCGAAGCTCTGGATGTGATGAATCGTGCTCTGAAGGAGTGCAGGCCTGATGAACTGGACTTTGAAAGAATGCAGCAGTTTGCCGTGGATTGGCAAAGAGAACTGACAACAAAACAGGCTACTGCCGACAACTCCCTGAAACATGGTGCGTGAGCAGAGCAACCTCCCGGTTGTCGGCTCATCCTGCCGATGAAAACAGTATTCAGGCAACATTGTTGCCAGTGAGGAGTGAAGCCACAGAAGACGCATGGCAGGCGGATACGGGTTTTCATCCGGAGCCTTTTCTGTATCGGAGAACTCATCGTGCCACAGTCAGAAGAAGCTTTTCAGGAAGCGGAGCAATACAAAGCTCGACTGCGAGGCATGGGGCTGTTGGTCATTCTGCTGATTGCGACGGCCGCAATGAGCAATGGCACACTGCTGATGACTCGTAAACTCTGGATGGATGAAATTCATTCCTGGTTGATTGTTACAGATCGCAGCTATTCTCACGCCATGATGGGCCTCGCCGACGGGGCCGATTTTAATCCCCCTTCGTGGTTTCTGGTCACGCGAGCCATCAGTGGTCTCGCTGGTCCGCCGAGCGAGCGATTTCTGAGAGTGCTGTCGCTGGTCTGGATGTTGTCCGCGATGGCGGGGCTTTATCTGATCCTCGCTCGTCTGTTTGACTGGAAGGTCAGCCTTGCGGCGGTGGTTTTGACGGCTTCTCATCCGTTGATTATTCATCAATCAACGGAAATCCGGTTTTACGGATTCTGGTGTTCCTGTGTTGTCTGGCTCTGTTGCGTGCTTCAGTGGAATCCGGAATCCAGCGTAAAGCGTCGTCTGCAATGGCTGCTGATTGTCGGACTGTCGCTGCTCACGGCGACGAGTCATTGGTTTGGAATCCTGTCACTGGGTCTCGTCGCTCTGCCGCTTGTGATCCGTCAGCATGCTGATGAACGCGGTTACGCGCGAGCTCTGGTCATTCTGGGCAGTGGGATCACCGGTGTATGTGCCTGTCTTCCATTTCTGTATGGACAAAAAGCCGCCATAAGTCGACCTACCTGGATTTCACCGGCCACGGTTTCGGACAGCCTGCAATTCCTGAACTACATGTTCCCGGCCTGGCAGATCCTGCTGTGCTCGGCAGGCGCTGTGGCCGGAGTCATGCTGGCTCGAAAAACGATGGAGGAAAAAATATTCCGATCACTGCCGGAGAAATCCACAGAGCTGTTGCCGTGTGTGGGTCTGGCATTGATGCCGCTCGTCATCGTGTTCGTTGCCTGGGTCCTTCAGCCATCGCTGGTGGCGAGATACGCCATTGTCGGAGTTTTCGGGCTGGCACCTGTGTTTGCGGCATTACTGCATCAGGCCCACCGAAAGGTTCAGCGTGCCATGATGGTGCTGAGCCTTGCGGGATTCAGCTATGCGGTTTATGGCTGCGGCCAGCAGTGGAATGACGAACAACGTTATCAGGTCAGTCTGCTTCAGCAACTTCGCAACTGCCCTGCCGGGGCCACTGTCATCTTTGAAGATCGAATTGCGTGGATGCCGCTGAAGCATCACTATCCTGAGTTGTCTGCGGAGTATCGGCTGGTCGACTTTCATGACACCGATCTGTCTCAGGACTCTGCCTTACGAATTGTACAGCGCGACGCGGGGCGACGTATCGAGAAGTGGTATCCCGATTACAGAATGCAGTCTCTTGCGACGCTGGCAGGGCGGTCGGAATTCTACGTAGTTCCTTATGCCGATCAGCAGGAGTCCGGGCTGACATTTCCGTCCAGCTACTCGACAAAAAAAATCGCCGAAGCCATTCTGCAATATCGACTTCCGACTGCTGTTCACGGTGAAGAAGACGCCACTTCACGCAATGTGTCTGTGCCTGCAGAGACGGTCCGGACAAGCAGACAGAATTCAATCACGCGGAAAATTTTTTGACACGAAGAATTCGTGACCTAGGTTTTCCGTGTCGTGAGTGACTAAACATCACAGCGGCTCAGCGGGCAATCATCCGCTGATTTACCTAAGTGTTAACTCTGCGTGGCAGAGTACTTCTGTGTTGGCGGGTAGCACTCCGCCGTGACGTCACTTGCCCGGATCAGGGCTCCAACGTAAGGGGTTTTACTATGACGAAGTTTGCAAACAGCGTAAAGAAGTTCCTGGTATCTGAAGACGGCCCAACCGCTGTTGAATACGCGGTTATGCTGGCCTTGATCGTTGTCGTGTGTCTGGCCTCTGTCTCTGCAGTGGGCAGCAACGCG
>JBIIIF010000181.1:0-14850 GCA_044235005.1 Planctomycetaceae bacterium
GGCGCAGACTCATATAGCCCAGGTTGACCGTCTCTGTCTGCGAGCCCGTGACATCATCAACAACAGAATCTGCGAATGTCTCATCAACTCGCACAACGTCTTCTGTCACTACAGAGTCATACGGCAGCGGACCACCGTACAAGCTTCGAAGCGTCTCATTCCAAAGCTCCGCAAGTGCGGTAGGCCGATCCGATATGCTGTTCAGATCCACCTCTGAGAACACATTTGACCATGCCTCAAGAATCGCATCGCGATTGGCCGCGTACCACTGGTCGAAGTCGCTGCTGACCACCAACGTCGTTTCAGAACCTTCCGTGACCTCAGCTTCTACGACCTCTGAAACCACTGGTTCATCAACGAGCGGTTGTTCTTCAACAACGCCCGGTGGAACAACAGTGACGCTGCCATCAGAACCGATCGTAACCGTCTCATAATAGATTCCAATCTGTCTATCTGGCAGAACAAGTGTCAGGTCACGACTGGTTGCAGGATCGACCGCGGCCAACACAACTTCCACAGTGAAATCGGTCGGAGAAAAGACCTCAGTCAGAGTATCTTCCGCAGATCTGAGGTACGACTGAATCTCATCGTAGTAGGTCAGAGACACGGCTCGATTCAGGAACCCTATGCCCTCGGCTGGACTCACCGGAATGACCCAGCGGCCCTCGTCGTCCACACGGTATTCGCTGATGCCATAATATTGCAACATCCCCGTCAGATCACGTTCTGACACGAGCGTCAGTTCCGCAGGCAACAGATACTGATTGCCCGTCAGGCGGTCTTCCAGAACGGGCCGCGAGATCACCTCATTAGACTCATCGGATACCGCCGAAGAAATCTCAATCAGCTCCGACGCCACGCCACCATAGCTGCCATCTGCTGGAGTTTCGTTGTAAACGAAAAGCACCGGACGCAAGGTCGTGTAGCTCAGGCCCACTGTATTCGTCAACGAAGTTGTGACTTCTTCCGCAACAGAATCGCCGACTATCTCACCAACCACCGTGTCTTCTGTCACCACAGCATCGGACTCAACACCTGACTCGCTGTCATACGGCAGCGGACCACCGTACAAGCTTCGAAGCGTCTCATTCCAGAGCTCCGCAAGTGCGGTAGGCCGATCCGATATGCTGTTCAGATCCACCTCTGAGAACACATTTGACCATACCGCAAGAATCGCATCACGATTGTTGGAGTACCACTGGTCGAAGTCGCTGCTCCCCACCAAGGTCGTTTCAGAAACTTCCGTGACCTCCCCATCAGTCAACGAAGTTGTGACTTCTTCCGCAACAGAATCAATGACTGGCCGATTTTCTGGATCGCCTTGTTCCTCAGGCAAATTCGAAACATCCTCGACAGCTGAAACCGTTCGCACGCTGTCAACCAGGGAGGTGGTTGCAGAAAGCAGAGATCTGATTTCACAACTCTCAATTTTCACTCCGAATCGTGCCGTATACCTGTGTTCAGTTTTTTTTCGTCGAGGAAACAGCATGACAAACCTTTCTGGCCGCCGAAGTGTCAGTTGACATAAAGCAGGAGCACACCTGACGCCGCTGCAAATCGTAGAACAGAATTTGCGACTATCAATTTCCAAAGTGTGCCGTAATACCCGGAGTTGGGACAACGACGTGTTTCAGTAACGCTGATTCCTTTTAAGCGCTGTGTAAATTGCAAATCCTCCGCCGGAAAGGCCGGGTTCCTCTTGATGCAAGTCCCTTCTCGAACGTCACCATTTGTCCGAACCCTGGATCTGACACAGGTACCCAGGAGAGTTTTTTTATTGAACCTTAAGGGTTGTATTCAGGCATGTTCTGAATGTTTTTCGGGTTGTGGAAAACGTCAATAAACAGAATCTCAACCGATATGATGGTTGTGCGCGGCGCCAGTGAGTTGATCCGCAGGCCATTGACAAACACGGTCCCTCCTTTAGGATCTGGCGTCTAAAAGAACCGTGGTCGTCTGTTTGTGTTGCCGCGAAACGGACCGTTTTATGTCTGGCTGTTGAACCGGCCCGGCCGTTTGTGGCATCCAGGAGGCGAAGGTTCCTGGACGCCACTTGTTCTGGACAGTTTTTTGTCGTTGAGACTTAACTCGGAAGAAAAATTATGCAACTTGGTAAACGTTGTGTCGCGGAGGCTATTGGAACTTTCTGGCTGGTCTTCGGAGGATGCGGAAGCGCTGTTCTGGCCGCCATGTTTGAAGCGCCAATGGGCTCAGCCACGACGAATCTCGGTATTGGGTTTGTCGGGGTTTCCCTGGCTTTCGGATTAACGGTCCTGACGATGGCTTATGCCATCGGCCACATTTCAGGGTGTCACCTGAACCCTGCTGTTTCAGCAGGACTGGTAGCTGGAGGCCGTTTTCCAGCCAGCGAATTTGTGCCCTATGTTATCTCGCAGGTGGTGGGTGGCATTGCCGGTGCGGCAGCTCTGTATCTGATCGCATCTGGAAAGGCGGATTTTTCGCTGGCAGGCGGATTTGCGTCCAACGGTTATGGTGACCATTCTCCGGGGAAGTACGCGGTGATGGCCTGCTTCGTGTCCGAAGTCGTGCTCACGTTTATGTTTCTCATGATCATTCTGGGAGCAACGGATCGGCGAGCACCTGCGGGATTTGCGCCGATCGCGATTGGTCTGGGTTTGACTCTGATTCATCTGATTGGCATCCCTGTGACCAACCTGTCCGTCAATCCGGCGAGATCCACAGGCCCGGCCGTATTTGTGCAGGGATGGGCTTTGGCGCAGTTGTGGTTGTTCTGGGTGGCCCCTGTCATTGGGGCTGTGATCGCCGGAGTACTCTACAAGACCTGCTTTGAAGCCAGCAAGTCCGACACATAAGCCGACTCGATCAGTCTGGTGGAAGCTGAGCGGATATCACGGCATGTTGCGATTGCGACCGGGCGCTGCACGCCTCGGACAGCAATGCATGTCGCGTTATCCGCTTTGTCTGGCGACCATACCACATTGACAATTGGTTGTGACTCACGTTCAACGTAACGTGGGCCAGCCGGGCTATCTTGTGTTGCTGATTTCGAATCAGTAGCGGGTGCAGTCTGGCTCTCGGAACTTGACGACTTCATATCCCACCGAGTGAAAACGAATTGCGATGAACGACAGCGGACCACACGCATAGTTTTCCGTGACCGACCGTACCGTTGGCAATTGAAATCCCAGGTGCGACATGGAATCGAGACTCAAGGGAATTTCTCAGCCACAAATGTCGCGATTGAATCGCTCGTTCCGGTTTTAACAGCTTTTGCATCGCGGGATTGCAACACGCGTAAAGGCAAAAGTGATGGAGGGCTTCGGGAGCACCCGGCCCGTTCAAATAATCCGTGTGCAGTTGCAGGGAATGGCAGATCACTCAGCCATCACCCAAATCAATTCGGACACAAAGCGACGTGCCAAACCGGTGAACCGGAGACGAACACGGCTGACGGCCGCGCACGAAGATGCTGTCGTCTACCAGCGCAACAGTTCGCAGGGCATTGGCTACTTCACGCACTTCGCCAGTGCGAGGTCCTTGATGCCTCGCAAATCCAGCTTTCCGGTGCCCAGCAAAGGAATCTGCTCGACCTCGATAAAACTGTCGGAGGACGGAATGAACAGGTTCGGCAGACCGGCGGCCTGAAGTCGGTCCAGCACTTCGCGAACGGGCTTCTTCATCGGCTTGTGGAGTACGATCAGGCGTTCGCCTTTCTTTTCGTCGGGCACAGCCGTGACCGCGCAGGAAATCTCGGGTTCATCCGACATGTCCTCTTCCAGGATCCTGGCAATCTCCTGCTCGACCAGAATATGCGGCACCATTTCGCCACCGATCTTGGAGAAACGACTCATTCGACCTGTGATCCGAATGAAGCCATCGTCATCGATCATGGCCATATCGCCGCTGTTGTACCATCCATCCACAATCAGTTCGGCCGTCTTCTTCGGCTGATTCAAATAGCCCAGCATAATATTCGGGCCTTTGATCTTCAGCAGACCTTCCTGATTGGTGCCCAGCCTGGCCCCCGTGTCGGGATTGAACACCGCGGCCGCGCTGCCCGGGATGACTCGCCCCACGGTACCATGCCGTACCCCCGAGTCCTTCCTGGCGTCGGCTGGCAAGCGTGAGTTCGGAATATTGAATGAAGCGACCGGAGACATCTCCGTCGTACCGTAACCTTCCGTTGGTTCAAACCCGAACTTCTCCTGGAATGCATCGCGAAGATCATCCGGCATCTTTTCAGCACCGACGATGACCAGATTCATGGATTTCATTTCTTCAACGGTGCAGCGTTTCAGATACGAACGCAGGAAAGTCGGAGTTGCAGCGAGAATCGTACACTTGAACTTCTCGGTCAATGATCCAACAACGCGCGCATCCAGCGGATTGAAGTGGTACACCGCCGCAGGATCTGCGCATAACGGCAGCCACATCGTGACCGTGAAACCAAACGAGTGAAAGAACGGCAGAACGCCCAGCAACACGTCCGTGCTGGTCAGTCGCATCATCTCATTCACGGCATCAATATTAGAGCCGATATTATGCTGAGAAAGGACGACTCCCTTGGGTTCGCCGGTGGAGCCGGAGGTAAAGATCACAGTCATCGGATCATCCGCTTTGACTCGATCCAGACCGCACATTTTTGACAGCAGACCAGCCGGCATCAGCTTCGCTATGGCAAAGGCTACTGCGCGATCAAAGCCTGTAATCTGCTTCTTGAGGTCTTCAAGGAAGATGACTTCCGCATCCAGCTTCATCGGGCGTTTTTCCATAAACGCGCGGCTGGTGAGTACCTGTTTGATACCTGCTTCCCGGATGCAGAAGTTAACGAGGTCTTCAGTAAGCGTGTAGTTCAGATTGACCGTCACTTTGTTCGCCAGCGTCAATCCGGTGTTGGCCAGCACGCCTCCGACCGACGGCGGAACAAGCACACCGACATACTGGGTGTCTTTGCGGAGCACTTTCGAAACCAGCAGTTTCCGGAACAGCAAAGCCCCGATCAGCAGATGTCCGCCCGTCAGTTGAGTGCCAGCAGAGTCCGCGACTTTGCGACGGTTCCAGGCAAGTCGACACTGTCGAATAAATCTTCGGGCCGGGATCATGCTGCGTTCCTTTCTCAGTAATACCGACTGAGCGCTGAGTTCCAATACGGCAGTGCGTACGACATCAACGTTGTCGACATGGGGAATTGCGCGACCAAAGGAAATTGAAACCGGATAAGGCCAGTACTTCGGTTTCTTCCACAGGAATCGGCCGCCTTCATAGCTGAAGATACTTCCCCACAACTCATCAAGGCAAACGGGAACGACCGGTGCATCCGTATCCTTCAGAATTTTCAGCATTCCGCGTTCGAACTTCAGCAGTTGACCGATTCGGGAAATCCGGCCTTCGGCAAAAATGCAGACCAATTGCCCCTGTCGCAGGGCCTCCGTGGCGGTATTCAGCGACTGAATCAGCGCGCGAGGACCATCGCCGCTGCGAATGGGAATAATTCCGAACAGTTTCGACAGCCTCCGGATCACGGGCCCCTGAATATAGTCAGCGTAGGCCAGCATGCGAATCGGGCGTGAACTGGCCAGCAGAATCAGGACTCCATCGATCCATGTCACATGATTCGCGACCAGCAGCGCCGGGCCCTGTTCCGGAATATTCTCGATGCCATAGGTTCGAACTCGGTAAACCGAACGACTCAGCAGCCACACAAAGAAGCGAATCGTGGCCTGCGGGAGAATCCAGACCGCATAAACAACGATCGGAATTATCCCGAGTCCGGAAATCAGAAAGATCTGTGGCGATGACATGTGCATCGGAGTCTGCATCAGCCAGAACACGCCGGCCACTCCCAGCATGCCGATCGCAGTCATCTGCTGACAGGCCGCCAGAATTGCTCCCAGCTTATCATGCGGACTGCGTTCCTGAAGATACGCGATCAAAGGCACATTGAAGAGTCCTCCGCCCAGTCCGATCACCATCAGCATCGCCCCGGCCATGATCGGCGAATCACTGGTGAAGTAAAGCAGGATGCAGGCCAGCCCCATCAGCAGCGCGCCAAAGGGAACCATACCCAGTTCGACTCGCCCGTTTGACCACCAGCCAGCCAGCAGACTTCCGATGCCCACACCAATCACAAGCATGCCCATGAACGGACCGGGATTCGCTTTGGCAACGTTGTCCGCGAGCTCCTGATTGACGAAAACATCAATGTTCATCTGCGCGAGCGACGCCAATGACCAGAAGAAAACGATTCCCAAAGTGACGCGCAGGATCGCTCGATCTTTCATCACCAGCTTAATGTCGCGCCAGGAATCTGACACCAGATTCCACTGAAAGCGGACCAGAGGATTGGCGACAGGGACTTTGGTCATCAGCATTGCGGAAACTGTTCCCAGTACCGCACAGCCGATCAGAGCCACCGCTGAAAGAATCAAACCGCGATTATGATCCTGTTGAGTCAGCTCAGCGAGGGCATACCCGCCGATGGTTCCCACAATGACGGCCACCAAAGTCGCAACGCCGGAGAGACCGTTTGCCACTGAGATATCAGACTTCTTCACCAACTCCGGAATGATGCCCAGCTTGGAAGTCCCAATGAAGGCCGCCTGAGCACCAATCAGAAACAGTATCGAGAACATAGAGGGCACGTTGGCAATATGAATAGCCCAGACGCCGATTCCCACCAGCACAATCTCTATTATCTTGAGCCAGATAATGGAGGAGCGTTTACTGAAGCGATCGGCCGCCCAACCGGCCCACGGAGCAAACAAAACAAAAGGCAGCATGAAGCATCCCAGTCCCAGGGACAGCACGATGGCTTCAGCGTCCTCTTTGCCCCAGCCGAGGTTCTGTTGAAACTGCCGCTTCCCGATGGGAACAATCAGCCAGCGAAACATGCTGTCATTGACGGCAGTCAGAAACGTCATCGCCAGATACGCGATGAATGACACCGACGTCAGACGCTGTCGTACAGGTGGAGATATGTTGTTATGGTCACTGGAAATTTTGAAAACTCCGAACAGCTTGTCAAAGAATCAGGACTGTTCTTTGGGCGGCATAAATTGAGACCGGGTGTTCGCGGGATCTTACAGACAGATGATGACCTCAATCGCGGCCGCGCACAGAAAAAGCTCAGCCCTGATTCCTCGTTCGACACACTTGCGGATGACTTGAAACCAGTCAATTTTAGAGGCGATGGGGACCAGTTGCCCGCTTTTCCCGGAGTCTGTCAGAAGTCGAGAATCCTGCAGATTGTCGGCATTTATGACGGCGACCAACCAGGCGACCCGTCCCGCGCAGAAAGATGCTCCCAGACTGCTCGACGGCAGGGTCCGATTACAACGGCCAGCCGGAGAGATTCTTCCATTCATCGGCAGCTTTTGCCGTTTGAAATTCCCCTGACCCGAACGGCCTGCCTGGACGTGACCGGGCTTCCATGAGACCATAGAACGATTCACTGACAAACGCGATATCGTCTTTTCCTTTGAAAGTGACGTGATGAGCCGACGATTCCGGAGTTGCGGCCAGTTGGCCTTTTCCTTCGCATTGCTGGTCAATCTTCAGGCCCTGCCGGCTGATGAAAAACAGCCTCATGCGGCTTTGGCGGAACAGGCCACAGCAGCCATGCACAAAGCCACGTACTACATGAGGACTCATGTGGCCGTCCAGGGCGGCTATGTCTACGACGTGACGGTTGATCTCAAGCACCGTCGCGGTGAAGGAGTTGCAACACCGACAGAAGTCTGGGTCCAGCCGCCAGGAACACCGACCGTCGGTATCGCGTTTGTTCGAGCTTACGAAGCCACCGGCGACACAATTCATCTGGATGCGGCTGTCGAGTGTGCGAAGGCTTTACTTCATGGCCAACTGGAATCCGGATGCTGGACTGATCGAGTTGACTTTGATCCGGCCGGTAGAAACGCAGGGCGATATCGCCATGGCAAAGGCAGGAAAAATGGCCGCAATTATTCGACGCTGGACGACGACAAATCACAAGCCGCACTCCGACTTCTGATTGAAACCGATCGAGCACTTAAGTTTGAGGACGCGGCGATTCATGAAGCCGTTGAATACGGACTGAACGCTCTTCTGAAAGCGCAATTTACTAACGGCGGTTTTCCGCAGGGCTGGGAAAAACCGGTTGAGCAATTGCCGGTTGTGAAGGCTTCCATCCCAACTTACGACTGGCGCACGGAAGGACGTTTCAAGAACTATTGGGACTTCGAAACTCTCAATGATGGCCTGGCTGGCACTGTGACCGAGACCCTGCAACTCGCGCATGAAGTTTATGGAGGCGACCGTTATCGTCAGGCCATGTTGAAGTTCGGCGATTTCCTGATTCTGGCTCAACTTCCAGAACCGCACCCTGCGTGGGCTCAGCAATACAATCACGAATTGCAGCCCATCTGGGCTCGCAAATTTGAACCGCCGGCGATTGCTGGTCGCGAGTCCGAGGACGCAATCGAGACATTGCTGTATCTGAGCGAAGTCACCGGTGAAAAAAGATTTCTGGAACCTGTTCCTCGCGCAATCGCGTGGCTGAAAAGATCGCAGCTTCCGGATGGCCAGATCGCTCGCTTTTATGAACTGAACACAAACAGGCCGCTGTACTTTGTCAAAGACACTTATGAGTTGACGTACGATGACGCTAATCTGCCAACTCATTATGGTTTTAAGTCTCGATCCAAAGTCGACAAACTGGAAGAACGATTCAAAGTTCTTGATTCAGGCGGTCAGCCAAAGCCCGGTGGACGCAGCTTGAAGTCTCTGAAAAAAGACGCAGAAGAAATCCTTGTTCAACAGGATGCTGCCGGTCGCTGGATCTCGGACAAGAATGGCAAAGCGGTTCCGAATGCAGACGGTAAAGAACCCGACAAACTGTTTCTGGAGAGTGAGTTATTCAGTGAGCATCTCAGTCGTCTGGCAGAGTTTGTGGCGGCTGTTCGTCAGACGAAACCTTAGCAGACTGTTCATTTCATCCTCACCCGCAGCGTCAGTTTTGAAGTGGCGATGTTCAAGACTGCCAGGGAGATCAACGAGGCGAAAACACAGGGAATTATCATAACCCGACGCGTCAGCGAGGGATCTCCATGGCCCGACCTAAGGCAGCAACTGGCAAATAACCTGCCAATCAGGCGAGCGGCCGGTGTGAACCGGCCGGCACCTTCGACTTGACGCTCCAGCCTAAGCGTCAGCGATACAGAGAACGGCGCGAAGACCCGAGTTTCAACCGCTGATGAACGCCAATGAACGCTGATAGAGGCAAAGAAAGATGGGAGACAAGAGCATCATCCGTATTGGACACGAACGCTGTCATTGCTCGACAAGGTCTTCGAGGCCATCAACCGCCGCACCTCAGAAACGATGAGTGGTCATGAGTGGTCTAAACAACTATTTCGATCTGCGCACTTCATTTCGCGCTGAACCTTAAATCTGCCGCCCGGCTAAGTCCAGCTTTGGCCCAAACAGCTTGACCGCATTGTCTCGCAGAATGAGACGTTTCACATCATCGGACAGTTCAGCGTGGTTGATACGCGCCCGATGCATGGCAGTGTTGTAGAGCGGTGTATCGGTGCCGAACAGCACATATTCTGCCCCGATCTCCTGAACGGCCCACTCGATCAGCCCCGGCATGATTGAGCGGGCACTGGACGTGTCGGCATACATGTTGCCATGCTGGCCCTTGTGAATTGCTCGCACCTGATGAGTCACATCGCCATCCCAGCCGCAGCCGATATGAGCCAGAATCAATTTGACCTCCGGGAATCGATTTGCCCACGGAACAAAGTCTTCACACAGACTGTTCTGCTCGCTGCTGTGTGTAAGAACGATGGCTTTTCGAGCCGCGGCGAATTCAAAGATTGGCGCGGCGTGATCGCGAATCGGATAACCATGTTCCTCGGGATGAATTTTGATTCCGACACATTGCGAGTGCTTCAGCATTTCATCGGCCTGGGCATAAGTCTCAGGCCGGAGCGGGTCGATCACAACATACTGCTTCAGGCCAGGAGTCTGTGCGACAACTCGAGCTGCTTCCGTATTGCCCTCAGCGGCATTGGCCTGACACCTCGGCAGCAGAGCCAGCAAAGGTGAGACAATCGTCAGGGCGACGTTGACTGCGGAGGCGCGCTGTACGACCTCCGCCGCATCGGCCGACATCATCCTGTTGTAAAGGTCGCTTTTGTCGATCTGAGTGTAGACACCATAGTGCCCATGAACGTCGACTGCAGGAATTGAAGCGATGGAATCCATAGCAAGAGCCTTCTGGTTAACCGTCTGATGACTGAGGCACCCATTCCGGAAGTCGCTGCTTCAGCAGACGCACGAAGCTGTGATATTCCTCGTCGCTGGTACCAATGTAAGGAGGCAGCAGACGCAGCGGCATTTCGGGCTGGTACATTTTCTCGAACAGCTTATCGTAGCTGCCATCGATGCGATTGTCGGGGATCGTCTCGAACAGGGTTCGCAGCACAATGTCCACTTCACGCTGGATCGAGACCAGCGTCGCAACGTCACGTCGTTGCCCCGCTTCGAACAGAGCTTTCTGCTTCGGCCAGTTCATAATGAATGAGGCCAGAATGCCGCACTCTCCAAAGAGCGAACCGTAGACATAACCGGCTTCCGAAAGAAAGTGCTGTAAGTGCGGTGCATCTTCAATCAGGCTCCGCAAATGGGATTGCGAGTCGCCGCAATTCTTGGTCGCAACCAGATTCGGATGTTCGTCGGCGAGACGTCCGTATTCCTTCCCTGTGACCATGCGTTTGGTTCTCAACAGGTTGTAATGCATAAACTGACAGTCGGGAAATCCGCCACAGATATGCGTGAAGAAGCTGAAGAGTTCTTTTTCGCTGAGTGCCGCCCAGCTCGGCAGAGAGATCTGGAACTGCTGCACGCCAAGATCACGTCCGCGCTGAATGCGTTCAATGATTCCCCCAAGTGAAAGTCCAATAATGCCGACCATCGGCTCAGCTTTTCCTCGCCGCATTTCATCGGCAAAGACGGTGACGATCTCTTCGTACTGACTGTCAGTCACGGTGTACCCTTCACCCGCCGTGCCAAAGACATAAAGCAGTTTCGTCTGCTGCAGCGAGTGTTGTACGTTCTTTCGAAAGATCCGTTCGGCGAAACGACCGTTCTCGTCCCATGGGATACAGCAGGTGCTCATGATGCCAGCGAGAAAACGTTTGTGCGACATAGGGGGCCCAGTGTTGAGTGTTCAGTGTTCAGTGTTCAGTGTTCAGTGTTCAGGCGGGGAGAGACCGTCTGGGGCTGCTTTGGCAAACGGCTCCTCACGAGGATCAGTGCGAGCGTCAGGATGCCAATCGCCACCACGAAACTGGCTCGCAGACCGTAGCGATCTGACACAAGGCCAAACACAATCGGCATGATCCCGATCAGGACCGTGATCAGATTTGTGTACGCCGTGTTCTCTCGCATCCGTTCCGGCGGCGAACTGCTGACGATGTAATTCAGGTAGTAAACATAAAACAACTCGCCCGCGCCCAAAAGTCCGAATCCGAGCAAGTACCATTGGCCCGGAACAAACAGAGCCCAGGCGATCCCCGCGATGCAAATCGACGTCGTGGCCATCAATGAGGCTCTCGCATGAATTTTTGTGACAAGCCATCCTAATCCAAAGCCCATCACACACTTGAATCCGAAACGCAGGGCCAGTTGCACTCCCGCATATTTCTCCGGGGCTTCTCCCAGTGTTTCGCGAGCATACAGTGACATGTTATTCATGATCATTGTCCCCGCATAAGTCAGCAGGAATCCAAGAGCGGCCGTCACGATCAACGGGTTCAGGAAATAGGATCGCAGTCCATGCAGGATTTCCTTCCATTTTGTTCCTGACTGCTGCGATCCCGAAGGTGCGTTCGATTCGGATTCAGAGACTGGCGGCACCTGAGCCATCTGAACGAGGACGGCCGACAACCACATGGCCGGACACGAGACTCCAAACAGAAGAACGTAACTCCACGGCTGCGGAATGGGTGTCACGTTCAGCATCCCAAGGAAATCGCCCTTCAGGATTAACTGAGAAGCACATGACCCGACCACGGCAAAAATCGGCCCGATTCCAAATGTCCAGCCGAGCGTACGACCTCGCATTTCCGGAGTCATACCACGGCCGATCAGTTCCCAGAGGCACATCGTCTGCACTCCTCCAGTGATGCCGATGATGCCGGGGTGGATGATCAGCACTGGAATCCAGAACGATTTCGGGGCAAACGCGAACACCAACGCGGCGATTCCTCCCGCCGCTCCCTTCACAATCAACGCCCAGGTCAGCATGGGACGCAGGAGTTTGGGCGACGGCCAGAACCATGCAATCAACAGTGGCAGCGGAGTGACCCAAAGATAGACCGCTTCCGGCAGATTAGCCACGGTATCACTGGCTTCAAGGGAATCGAGGATCGTGGCGTGCAGCACACCCACATAAGTCACCGGAGCAATCAGATAGATCAGCGACATCGAAGTCATGAACACCAAACCGTTGCGAATCTGAGCAGATTTCGGAACGGCAAAGTCTGACGGATCACTCATCGTTTCTTCTCCGGCTGGCATTCATTGATCCCGTTGGGCGTTCCTGATGGCATCGCGCGGGAGAATTCAATGAACACGGTTAATCGCGCTGGCGATACACCATCGCCCATTCGCATCACACGCGGCATAGTACATGCGATACCGGTCCGGCGCGATCCGGATGACAGACATATCCTCAGCATGAACGGCATCCAGGCCATGGCCACCATATCCCGATCCTTCGATAGCAATTTCCAGAGGCCCCCATGTCAGTCCGTCGGCTGATTTCGAAACGAAGATCCGTGAGCGAAAGCCGGACATATCCGAGGCAATCGAGGCGGCCGCGAAGTCGGCACTGCGTCCATTCGCTATGGCCTCGATATCTGCTGATGGATGCACCGGAACGTCAGTGCCGGAAGCTGGAGCCTGCCAGGCCGAAATCAACATTGTCCAAAGTCCACCCTCAGTCGATGGAGCGATGACTTCCCCGGTTGTGATTCCGGCGGAGTCGTATTCAAACTGACGATCAGGCACGCGAACTCCCGGTTCCATTTCGAACTGCAGCCCGTCCGAGGTGATCGCGCTGACGATGCGCTGAGAGATCCGCGTCCCGCTCGCAGTACCTCCGGGACCATAAACGGACTCAAAGCAATAAAGTCGACCGCGACCATCGGGCAAAGTCAGAAACCGGACACCGCCTGTGCCTCCGTTTGTCTGCAATCGTATCCCGTCTTCCAGTTCCCAGTGCAGCATGTCCGTCGAGATCGCGCTGCAAATGACAGTCGGACGACTCGCGAGCCCGCGCGATTCAAAATACATTCGCCATCGCCCGTCGGAGCAGACTGTGATCGACGGGGATATGACTCGCAACGACATATGCGGGATCTGCGGCTGAGGCGTTAGTCGAATTCCCGCTTCTTTTTCGAACGTCACTCCATCTTCCGAGATCGCACTGAGAATATAACCCTGGCAATCCGGAAAAGGCTTCGCGGGGCCAACCGCCGTATAAAACAGCCGATACCCACCGGAGGGAACCGCGACGATACAAGGCGACTGAAGCTTCGCACTGTCGAGTTCGCGCGAACCCTGCAATCTTGCGCCATCTTCCCTCAGCCAGGTTCTCAACAAATCCAAGTGCCAACTCCGAAAGAGATTTCAGTCGGACCGGCCCCGAGGACTCTGCCGATTTTCGAAAAGGACCTGCGGTTAGCAACACTCTCGAAAGCAATTGTGGCTTACATCACGTGCAGACACAATCGGTGTGCCTACGCTCGCTAAGGCTTACTGGCCACACTCTGCAGGAAAAGTTGATATCTTCAGACTGTGACAAGTTCGCCGCAGCGAACGCAGGCAGACAATTCGTCAATCTTACTTCGAAGCGTATCCTGACAGAACAGATCGCCGTCTTCAGAAGTTACTTCGACGTCAACTCGAACGGAAACGTGTTGTCACCTGTCGTTGTCACGTTCGCGGTCAATTCCGTCTGGTCGTTATACTTCGCAGGAATCGATTCCAGAATCTGAGGAGCTGGATTCTCGGCAGAGACTGGATCCCCCGGAGTGCCGCCGACAATGATTGACGAGCCGGCGACTTCCTGAGGAGAGGTGATTGAGACCTTCTTTTGTCCTGCCGTTGAAGGGAATGAGAACTCTCCATCCTCAATTACTCCGGCATACGCTTTCTCGACCCCTGCGACATCATAAAAAATGATCTGACCGGAAGTCACAGGCTTACCATCCAGCGACACAGAACCCGTCACGGTCACAGTCGCCGGGCCTTCTGGCCCTCCGCAGCCGCAGATGACCAGAACCAACATAACGTTCAACACAGAATTGCCTAACAATCGGCCTGAACGATTAACGAACGAACGAAACAAGGGATGCTCCTCCACAAATGAAGCCAGGGGGCGAAATGAAAAACATGATGAAGGCAGCCCTGCTCAGTGAACCGCATTCTCCGATCACTCAAAGCCATCAGAATTCTCCGAGGATTTCGCCCCCACCTCGTGTTGCCAGGCTTCGCCATGTGCCTGCATTGATGTTGTCCGAAATAAACCGTACGCCACCATCGGCCAGCAGAATCTGAACCCCGCCCACATGTAAGCTTCGAGCATACACGCCGGCGTTGGTTCCAGCTCCACCGATGGTCAAACACGGAGCTCGCATGTTCGTCGTCGTCAGGCATGTGTGAATCCGATCTCCGACCGGGGAGTTCGGATTCTGTGCGGCTGAAAATACAGGACCGCCCCAATAGCCATTCCAGTACTGACCGGGACCGCCATACTCGAGCCCGCTTCCTCTTGAGAGTCCCTCACTGGCCATCATCGTGTTGCTGGTACCATCGGTGACA
>JBIIIF010000365.1:0-5710 GCA_044235005.1 Planctomycetaceae bacterium
TGATGAACGATGCGACCTGGGGATCATCCGCAGCGGGGAAAACCTGGAGAACGATTTCGTCGAATGGAATCGATCAACCCGAAACGATCACTGCGACCGGATACGAAGGTGGGAATCCGGCTGCTGCGAGGGATCTGATCGCTGCCATTGAAGAGGATCGTCAGCCAAAATGCTCGATGTATGAAGCCCGGGGAACAATCGAAATGGTTCTCTCGGTCTTCGAATCTCATCGAGCCGGCGGACCGATCAGCATGCCTCTGCAATGCAAAGCGAATCCTCTGGGTGAACTGACGGAATAATCGCGAATGAGTATATCTCCGGATGACGCCGACGAACGTCTGGCCATCGCCTTTGACGAGCTGATCCAGGATTCCCGGAATGGATCTCCGCTGCAGCGACTGGAAGAGGCGATTCGCAGGAATCCGGATTTGGAGAAAGACCTTCGCGAGTTGTTTGCGACGGCTCAGTTCGCTGACGACGTTGCCATGCTTCAATCGTCGGACCTGAATCATCTCACGGGAGGTTCGACGCTCTTAGTGGCCGGCCAGAACATGCGTGGCTCCGGTTCTGCAATCGGCTCAGTGATTGGTGATTACGAGTTGCAGGAGGAAATCGGTCGCGGCGGAATGGGCGTTGTCTATCGTGCGCTGCAAACCAGTCTTCAGCGCACCGTGGCTCTGAAGATGATTCCGAATGCCGCGTTTGCCTCAACTCAGGACTTTGCGCGATTGCGAGCCGAAGCGTTGGCGGCGGCGAGGTTGAGTCATCCCAATATTGTTCCGGTTTATGAAGTCGGCGAGCATCACGGGCAGCCGTGGTTCAGCATGAAGTTCATCGAAGGCAGCACGCTTTCGAAACGGCTGATGGATGGCCCGATGGCTCCTCGTGAAGCCGTGGCCATGTTGTTGCCGATTGTGGAAGCGATCGGGGCTGCTCATCGAGCAGGCGTGCTGCATCGCGATGTGAAGCCCAGTAACATCATGATTGCTTCTGACGGAACGCCGTTTATTACGGACTTCGGTCTGGCCAAACGCGTCAGTGTTGCCGATCAGTCTTACTCGGCGACCGGCCAGTCTTCTGAACTGGCCGGGCTGACACAAAGTGGAGCAATCCTCGGAACGCCTGCATGGATGTCTCCAGAGCAGGCTGCGGGTCAGACAGATACTGTTGATGTCGCGACGGATGTTTATAGTCTCGGAGCTGTATTGTTTGCGATGCTGACGGGGCGGCCTCCATTTCAATCGGCATCGCCTTTGGATACGGTGCTGATGGTTCTTGAACAGGATCCGCCCAATATCCGGATGCTGAATCGTGGCGTCGATTCTGATCTGGAAATGGTCGTGATGAAGTGTTTGCAAAAGCCCACCGATCTTCGCTATGCGTCTACGGTGGAGCTGGCTGATGATCTTCGCGCGTGGTTGAGTGGCGATCCGGTGAGTGCTCGTTCATCGACGTTTGCTCAGATCATGATGCGGTTGTTTCGCGAATCGCATCATGCGGCGATTCTGCAGAACTGGGGACTTTTGTGGATGTGGCACAGTCTGGTGGTTTTGTGCTTGTGCCTGATTACAAACTATATGCAGTACCGGGGCGTCGCTGATCGCTGGCCGTATGTCGGTCTCTGGGTGGTTGGATTGGGCCTCTGGGCCAGCATCTTCTGGAACCTGCGACATCGTGCTGGCCCGATTACGGCTGTTGAGCGTCAGATTGCTCACGTGTGGGGCGGCAGTATGATCGCGTCGTCCATGTTGTTCTGGGTCGAGATGATTATGGAACGGCCGGTGCTGGAGTTTTCGCCGGTGCTGGGAGCCATCGCAGGCATGGTGTTTCTGGTGAAGGCCGGAATGCTGTCGGGAAGTTTCTATATTCAGTCGGCCATGATGTTCATTACGTCTCTGATCATGGCGGCTGTCGAGCACAGTGACCTGCCGGACTTCAGCATTTCGCTGTTCGGTGTTATTTCGGCGCTGACGTTCTTTACGCCCGGCTTGAAGTACTACCGCCAGCAGAAAAAATCTCGTCGCTGATGTGCAAAGCGTCCCGTCGGCGGAGCGACGGGTGTACTGTAGGCCCGTCGCTCCGTCGACGGGAATCGTTTTCTCCCTCAAGTCGCAAGCTATGCCCAACGAATCCCCTGATACCTTTCTTCGTCGTGCCTCGAGTCCTGTGCAGGAACATGCATTTCGGCGCGGGCCGCGGATCGTGGCTCTGGAAACGGCGATACCTCATGACGTGATGCCCGGGCTGTTGGCCTTGCGAATTCATACGGATGCGGGAACCGTTAATGGTGTCCCGGTGATTGGTCATGGGGAAACCTATTACATCCCGACCTCGGCCGCGGCCGTGATTCATGAATTTATGTCTCCACGGCTGTTGGGATCCGATGCGTGTGCCATCGAAAGCCATTGGCGATTTCTGTACGAGCGAATCACAGCATTTGGAGGAACGGGTGCCGAATTGCGAGCACTCTCGGCGGTCGATCTGGCTCTGTGGGACATCGCCGGCCAACTTTCGCAACAGCCGGTGTGGCGATTATTGGGTGGTCCGGTGCGAGATGCCGTGCCCGTGTATAACAGTTGTGGTGGACCGTTCTATGGTCGGTCCAATCGCCGCACGCCATCGGCATCGGGCTGGCCTGGACATGGTGACCCCGGTCAGCCGGGGCCGCTGGAAGACAACTGGTCCAGCATGAATTCACCGGCCGAGTTAGCAGAAGAGCTGGTGTCTCTTGGTTACAAGGGAATGAAGTTGTGGTCGTTCGATATGGTTTATCGGCGTCAGGGCGGACAGTATTTGTCATGGGACGATATTCGCGAAGGGATCGCTCCGTTCGAAAAGATTCGTGAGCGCGTTGGCGATAAGATCGAAGTCATGCTGGATGGCCACGGCTTCTTTTCTCTGGCTTCTGCTCGTCGCATTGCAGAAGGGATGAAACCGATTCGGCCGCTGTGGATGGAGGATGTGCTGCGTCCGGATTCGATTCACGCGATGGCGGCGTTTCGGGCGGAGATCAGTGTGCCGATTGCCGTCAGTGAGATGCTGGTCATGTCAGATCATTATCGTCAGGTCCTGGAAGCTCGCGCGGCTGATTATGTAATGATCGATCCGACCTGGGTGGGAGGAATTTCACAAACGCGTCGAATTGCCGAGCTGGCTCAGATGTACAACGTGCCGACTCTGATGCATGACTGCACGGGACCGTTTACGTTGCTTTCCGGTGTGAACGTAGCGGCGGCAAATTCCGGAGTGGCTTTCCAGGAAACCGTGCGTGCTCATATCGCGACTTTGTATCCGTCGTTGATTGATGAGACGATCACGGTCAGCAACGGACATCTGCCGCTGCCGCAGCGTCCCGGAATTGGGGCTCGGTGGTTGAATGAAATCTTCGATCCGGCCCATCCGGGATATCGTCGTTCATCACTCGACCAATAGGAAGACTCCCGTTTAATGTCGTCATCAGAATTTCAATCGGTCTCTGCGGAGACGCTTCGAGCATGGGACAATGAGCATGTCTGGCATCCGTTCACGCCGATGTCGGCCTATGTTCAGGAGAATTCGCCGATCATTGCGCGAGGCGAAGGTTTCGACCTGATTGATGTCGACGGCCATCGATATCTCGACGGGATCTCTTCGTTGTGGTGCAATGTGCATGGCCACACGGTCCCCGAAATTGACGCGGCTGTTCGAGAACAACTTGGCAAGGTTGCACATACGACGTTGTTGGGATTGTCGAGCGAACCGTCGATCCGACTGGCTCGCGGGCTGGTTCAGCGAGCCCCTAGAGGGCTCAGCAAAGTCTTCTATTCTGACAGCGGCGCGACGACGGTCGAAGTCGCGCTGAAGATGGCATATCAGTATCATCGCCAGAAGCCTGAAGGTCCGGAGGAACGAGATACGTTTCTCTGCGTGGGCAATGCCTATCACGGAGACACTCTGGGAACCGTCAGCGTCGGCGGCATCGAGCTGTTTCATCGATGCTACAAGCATCTGTTGTTTCCGACGATCGTCTGCCCGTCGCCCGTGGCCACGCGAGTTCCACAGGGGCAAACTCGGGAAACATGGCTGCAGTTCTGCTTTGATGAAGTGGCTCGCCTGATGAAGGAGAATCATCAGCGGCTGGCGGGATTTGTCATGGAGCCGATTGTTCAAGGGGCAGCTGGAATTCTGGTTCATCCGCATGGCTTTCTGCGACACGTTCGTGCGTTGTGTACTCAGTACGACGTGCCGCTGATTGCTGATGAGGTGGCTGTGGGATTTGGCAGAACCGGGACGATGTTTGCGTGCGAACAGGAATCCGTCAGCCCGGACTTTGTGTGCCTGGCGAAAGGAATCTCGGGCGGATATCTGCCGGTCGCTGCGACTTTGACCACCGAACGAATCTTTAATGCGTTTCTTGGTGAGCCGTGGCAGGGGCGAACATTTTTTCATGGCCACACTTACACGGGGAATGCTCTGGGCTGTGCGGCTGGCCTTACTTCGCTGGAGCTGTTCGAAAAGAACCGAGTGCTGGAGAATGTTGCGGTATGCAGTCAGCTTGTTCGTGAAAAGCTGGCTCCGCTATTGCAACACCCTCACGTGTTGGAGATTCGTCAGCAGGGACTGATGATCGGGATCGAGATGGTGCGAGATCGTGAAACTCAGGAGCCGTTCGATACTCGTCTCCGGCTTGGCCATCAGGTGACTCTGGCCGCACGCCGTCGCGGCGTCATTATTCGCCCGCTGGGAGATGTGATCGTTCTGATGCCGGCCCCGGGGATGCCTCCGGCGTTGGTTGGTCGATTGTGTGATGTGGCGATGGAGTGCATTGAGGAAGTGACGAAGAATGCGGTGTAAGTATGTGGATAGGGCATGGGATTGTGATCACGGATGTGCGAAACGGGAGTGGTGCAGGAGCCGTTGAACCACTGGGGGCAGACCCGGTGGCGTGAGAGGGTAACGAGCATAGGGATCGATCTGAGGTGGACCAAAGATGGGATTCGATGATCTTGACAATCCCTATCGAGCTCCTGAAGTGCCGTTTGAAGTAGTCCGCGAGTCGGCGCCACGCGGGGCGTACTTCTGGGTTCGAGCGTTAATCATGATTCAAATGCTGGTTGCTGTGGTGGGCACGGCCGCTGCGTTTGTCGATGTCCACACGATCATGGCTACCGGGCCCATTCTGTCGATCGTTGGTATCTTCGGGACCATCGCGTGTGTTAGAAATCGATACTACTTTGGTGCTGTGATCGCTGCTTCAGGCTCCATCTTCAGCCTGGCCATCTTCCTGATCATTCAACTGCTGAACTGGGGCCCTGCAGAAGCGCAGGAACCGGTGCCGCTCATTGGCGCCTTGTACATGGCGATACTCTGCATTGTGGGATTGGTTGTCTTGAGGGAGACGATTTCGTTGCAGGCGAATGAGCAGATACAGGCAAAAAAGGGAATCGGCGAGATGTCGCTTTGAGGCGAATATTCGACGACGACACCGCCCTGCTCGTCCCGCGAAATTTTCTTCTCGATGTGATCGTCAGCGGCCAGCCGCCAAAAAGCAACGAGCGCATTTTTGTCCAAAAGCGAAAGAGAGAAGAGTCCGATTCGCAAAGTAGGCAATTCTTATCCATAATTGTAATGCCCACCCTAAGTCTTCCTGACTATTCCACTCGCCCGTTGGTTTATTGAGGGTTACCTATGGCGATTTCTGTTGAGTGCTCTGCCTGCGGTCAAACTTACC
>JBIIIF010000366.1:0-5706 GCA_044235005.1 Planctomycetaceae bacterium
AAGACCGGGCAGCCGGCCTTGGCGGAAGAGCAGGCTCGGTGGTGTCTTGGCATTAATCCCCAGGAAGTGCCGGCCTTGCGAATTCTGGCATTGGCGGCCAGAGATCAGGGAGATTTCGAGGCCGCTAAGCAGCATTTGAAGACCGCTTCGCGGTTCGAACCCATGGACCTGGACTGCAGGATTCTCGAAGCGGACTTACTGTTGTATGAGCGGAAACCGCAGGAGGCCTATGAGCGGCTCAAAGAACTTTACGACTCACAGCAACAGACCGTCCGTTATCTCGGCGCGCTGGCTCGAGCGGCCGCGTCGGCAGGGAAACGCGATGAAGCCCGGGAGTTGCATCGACGAGTTGCGGAACTGCTGAAGCAGGCCGAGTAGATTTTCATCAGTTCTCTGAATCAATCTCCGGCTGCAGCACTGACGGATCCTTCTCGTTCCGAATGCGGATCCAGTGATCGTGGAAAGAAGCGACTCCTTCCAGGCTGATAGGCGGCATATGGCAGTCAATGCAGTTGTTTGAACTCTTTGGACACGCCGCAACAGTCTGAGTCTTGTGGCAATCCATACAAAGCCGCTCATAACGTGTGGTGTCTTTGGACACCTTTTCATGCGGATCGTGACAGGTGGTGCAACGCATGGCTCCTTCAGATTTCTGGAAGCACAGACTTTGCATGAGTCCGGCTGGCTGAAATCGAGGCAGGATTTTGGATTCTCGCACCAGTTCGGACTTCTTGATCGATTCGGGCAGGCGATGGCATCGGCCGCAGGTTCGAAGTTCAGACATGGCGTCGGGCCAGGTTTTCGCTGCAGAAAAGTCAGCATCCTCTTCGCCGGATGTTCTGACCTCCACGTGGTGACTGGCCGCTCCATGGCAGCTTTCGCAGCCGACATGAGGAATCAGTTCTTTAATAATTTCGTTCTCGACTCGTCCGCTGGTTGTGTGGCATTCGATGCATTGGGTCAATTTGCGACTGGACAAAACTCGGCCAAAATGTTCTGCGTCCTCGACCGGTTCTCCAAGATACGCATGGCCCACGGTCAGATCCAATCCGGACTTTTGTGCGTAGTGGGTGACTCGATGTTCCAGACCGATGGTACTGCCATCTCGGTGAGGCAGAAGGGTCAGGAATGTGACACCGTGAGCACCGGATCCCAGAGCGTAGCTCAACGGGAAAAGCTCGTCGCCAAATTTTGCGGGCAGCGACGCTGCTAATCCTTCGGAATCGAAATGGTAGCGAAACTGGTTCCTGCGAAGTGGATCATCGAAGGTAACGCCATGCAGTTGCTTTGCGAGTTCTGAATCCGTGGTCGCATGAAATGTGTGGGCATGGCCACTGGTGGAATAGAGATCAGAGATCTCAGCGTGACAACTTCGACATGAAGTCGTGCCCACGAAGGACGGGCTTGATTTCGAAGTCGATCGACGGTTCGAAGAGTTCTGAAATTCAGGTTGTGAGTGATCTGCCGCCTGACGCAGCCACCAGGCCCCAAACGCGATTGCCCCGATCAGCAGCGTGGCGACGATGAGCTTCCTCATTTCAGGCTCCCACAAAAGAAAACGGCACGTTCAGCTTAAGAGCTGAGCGTGCCGCAGAGATTTACACTTCTCCACACAGTCTGTAAACAGACTCTGTGAAAACTACCATTCACCCATAACTTCGCCACCGCTTCGGGAGTGAGCCGCATTCCAGATGTTGGAGTCAACGTTGTTGGAAGCAAACTTTACGGAGCCATCACCCAGCAGCACCTGAACGCCACCCACGTGCTGACTTGACGAAGGTCGGAAACCGTTGTGAGCACCTTCATCGTTTTCACCATTCCACGACGACTGATCGGCACGATTATCGTTAGGTCCGCCATCACCCGTCTGAGCCGCTGTTGCTCCGACTTGGAGGAAGTTCCCTGCATTTCCACCGACGTTTTGATAGCCATCTATATTGCCCAATGAGCCCCCGCGGCCCAGTGTGCCTGTAACTTCGCAAGCTCCCTCTACCATCCAGCGATAGCAGCGGCCATTTCCGTCAAGAGAAGCACCAGAAACGCCTGATCCGCCCCGGATCGCAGTGCGGCGACCACGGAAAACCTCAGCAACGGCAATGGTGTTACTGGTGCCGTCCTTGATATCGTCTAGCCTTACCTTCACCGGTCCTGTGCTGTTTGCCTGAAAAACTGCATGCATCCTTTCTGGGGTGATTACCGTTGGCGCGGTACCAGATGTTGTGTTGTTGAACAAATTGGCCACTGCATTGGAAGAAATGACAGCCCCATAGTTCGTTCCTGCGTTACCACCAATGATCGCCTGCGTGCTGTCACTTGGGCAAAGATAACCCGCGATCGGAGTCCGAGTGGCGGTTGCCCATGACGTTGAGGAGCCGGGACACCCAGCCTGTGAATGGTGAATGTTGAAGTTGATCTGGCTGTACATTGTTGACTGCTCAACGTACGGCAGGATCATCACACGCCAGCTCCAGCCACCGGTGTTGTGCCAAGAATCCGGGCCGCCCGGACAGTCGGTCGCGTTTGCCCAGATCTTCATTGGGGGCAATACACTGTGAGTATCGTGATAGTTGTGTAAGGCGATACCAATCTGCTTCAGATTGTTCTTGCACTGTGTTCGGCGAGCTGCCTCGCGAGCCTGCTGAACGGCAGGCAGCAGCAATGCGATAAGAATCGCGATAATCGCGATTACTACCAGCAGCTCGATCAGGGTGAAACCTGACCAGCTAATGGCACGCTTTCCTGATTTCCGGGACGCAAAATTCATGAACTACCCCTTGTTAAAAAAACGTGTAGAGAACAGGTCCATACTGGTAAGCATGAACTATCGAACTCACTGACGGTACAAATTGAACCTAAAAAACGCAATATTTTTTGAAAAATGTTCGTTTTTTGGTCAAATGCTCAGGCATCCAGCGACCCGTGTAATCTGCTTGTTCACCACAGATCTGCCGGAATTTCAACGGTGTTTGCAGCTCGAGCCTGAGTGGCGTGTCTGCCGCGTTTGTTGAACTCTTTAGCGGCCAGTTTTGTTCGGGTTAACCCGTGATCGGCAGGCCAGAAAAAGGGACTGCTTCCTGGCAGAGGGCATCAAAGCCCCAGGACGCAACGCCACCTTTCACTCCATTCTGCTGGGAATTTGCGAGGATTTCAGATTGCCGTCAGGCCAGCAGTAGAGAACGCCTGAGTTGTAGTCGCGAATGGCGTGGACTTAGGCAGCGGCAAAGAAATAAGAGACCAGCTCGGCGAGCGGCCCGGTGTGAACCGGCCGGTAGAACAGCATACCGGTCGGCTAACGCCAACCGCTCGCCAAGAGTTGGTGGGTAGGTTATTTGTTCGCTGGGGCCTAAGTCCACGCAATTGGGTGTCGTCGCGGCTGAATTTCAAGGTAGGTCCTGCCTGCCGGGCAGGACTTCGCGGCCTGCCGCGACCTTTGTGCAACGGGATTGATGAAGCCAGTCGCGATTTGGCCCCCGCCCGCCCCTGCGTGGTTGGAGCCCCCGGTTTGGAAACTACCGCCTGAATGAGAATGTGCAGCCAATGCGCAAGGACTTGCCTTTTCGTGGCGGTCTCAGAGAAGTGATAGTTGAAAACTTGCCAGGCGTTGATGACAATCGCAGTTGTAGGCCATGGCTTTCTTGATTTCGTTTGACGGCGAGCCGCAGGCGGAGGCGAATTCTGGCAACGACGCCTGCGGCTTGCCGTTAAACGGTCAGTTCAACACGCTTTCAACGCGCAGCGGCTGATTTTGCTACCTGCCTGTTTCAGGGTTTGACAGAACACTCAACTTGTTCTTGTCCATATTTCTTTACTGTTTTCACCCACAAAAGGTTTCCCATGCGTCTTGTAAAAACCACTCTCTGTTCTTTGCTGCTGTCTTACATCTTGACAGGTGCTGTTGGCTGTGGTGGCACAACAGATCCTGCTGCTGGAATTAAGCCAGAAGAGATGGCTCCAGCCCCGGACAAGTTGGGAGACAATCCAGAGTATGCCAAGCAGTTCGGCGGCGGAAAGAAGAATTAGTCAATGTATCTTGGTCGAGGCTTGCTTTGGAGCGACTCGAGTCGCTTGCGATCCGAGTTGTTGAAGTGGGCTCGTTTGATGGCCTGAAGCCTCAACGTCTTTCCTCCTCTGTGATTTGCAGAGGAGGAATCTTTTTGACTGAATGTCTGGTCGGCAACGACGAGGCCCGTTGGTCGTATGTCTTGCGATGTTGTTGAACTATGGAACGGGCTCGAAATAGTCTCTGTGAATGGTGTGCCTGCGTTCGCCAGGGCGAACTTGTCACACCGTTGAACGCGACAATTGATTCAAGCCGGAACTTATTTCGGGACCGTTCCTTAGTTGACCAGTCCCTGCCGTCCCTGAATGACGGTGTAGGACTTTCCTGAGGTGACAGGACCAGGATCCTGAGTGGCTCCACCGGGCCAGTGAATTCGCAGGCGGTCGATGGTCTTGTCATCTCCCAGACCAATCGTAATCGCGCTGGAGTTGGATGACAGATATCCCGCATTTCGTGCCATGATATGCGTGGTCTTTCCGGAAGCCGTCTCGACTTCAATGAGAGTTCCCTCCGCAGAACGACAGCTTTGCGTGCCGATAAGATGCAATTGAATTCTGTTTCCGACAGTAAGTGAGTTATTCAGCAATAAGGCGGCGGGCGTATCGATCAGGCTTACCACAAGATCGTCCAGACCATCGTCATTCAGGTCCACTCGACTGGCTCCGCGAGCATGCCAGGGAGCATCAAACCAGCGTCCGATATCGCCGGCCTCCTGAAAACCATCAGCGCTACCTCGCAGCAGGCTTGATTGCTGAGCCCAGTCTTCTGCCGGCATCTGAGTGACATGGCCATTCGCAACAAACAGATCGATGGAGCGATCGCAATCGGCATCCATGGGAATTGCTGACCACCCAACGCGGGAACGGCTGGTGCGATCCAGGATCGTTCCCTGCGTTGTATCGACAAACGTCAGATTGCTCACCTGATGAAACAGAGCGTTTGATTCGTGTGAAAAATTCGTGGTCAGCAGATCAAGCAATCCATTGCCATCGAAATCGGCACAGGCGACTCCCATCGAGCCCATTGTTTCGCCCTGACCATTGAATGCAACACCGCTGGTGAGCGCAATCTCTTCATACTTCCATGGAGAGGTCTGCCGAAACAGGAGATTCCGATCTCCGTCATTCGCGACGAAGATTTCGACCGTGCCGTTGCCATCGAGATCGGCCGCGACGACGCCCATGCCATACTCTTTGTAGGCCGCGATTCCTGAGGACTCTGATCGATCCGCAAATTCTCCATTTCCCAGGTTCTCGAACAGCAGATCTGTGACAGCTCGATAAGAGTGGGGATTGCAATGAATCCGCGCACCACCCGACTCGCAGACTGGCGTGGGAAGGCTTCGCGGCGTGTCCGCATAACAGGCAATATAAAGGTCCAGATCACCATCGGCGTCCAGATCACTCCAGCAGCCCGTAGCACACCATCTGTCGCCCGTGAGTTCTCTGAGGCCTGACGCTTCTTCGAAAGTCCCATCGCCCTGATTAAGGTACAGGGCAGACATCTGATAGCCAGTGATGAGCATGTCATCGAAGCCGTCGTTATTGATGTCCGCGACAGCGCAGCCATGGCCATATCCGGTCCACTCAATGCCCGAAGCGGGTGTCACCGCGGAGTACCTGAGATTCATTTCACTGCGGTACAGT
>JBIIIF010000490.1:0-5688 GCA_044235005.1 Planctomycetaceae bacterium
ACGCGCGCAATGGTCCCGATATGCAAAATCTTGCCTATCAATGGTATGCGTAACGAGAGCCAGTCCATCACATACGCTCCCGTCTTGTTCTTCTTCACAATTTTGGTGAAGAGCCAAAACCCTATGGGTCCCACAAACAACATGTACCAGTAAGACATCATCCAGTCCGAACAGCCGATCAGAAGTACAGTCGGTCCAGGCAGCTCAACCCCGAAGCCAATAAAGATTTCTTTGAACTTCGGAATGATGAACAACATGATGAACGACACGATGACCACAGCGACCGTAATAACGGCGGCCGGATAGATCATCGCCCCGACGATCTTTCGCTTCAGCGACTGAGCTTTCTCTTTGAATTCGGCAAGACGCTGAAGAATGACTTCCAGTGCACCACCGGCTTCCCCGGCTTTGACCATGTTCACATAGAGATTATCAAACGCTTTCGGTTGCTTTGACATCGCTTCCGACAGCGTGTTACCACCTTCGATATCTTCAATCACATCCATCAGAGCATTCTTCAATGCTCCTGGCTTATTCTGACCTTCCAGAATTCGCAAACTGCGAAGCACCGGCAAGCCCGCGTCCTGAAGCGTTGAAAGCTGACGTGTGAACTGACACAGCAACTTCGGCTTCACGCCGCCAATCGTAAACGCCTTCTTCTTACCGCCGCCCTTCGCTGCAGCTCCCTTGGGAGCCGCCCCCTTTTTCGGGTCCTTTTTCTTGCGATCCTTCTCACGAATCTTGGTGACGTAGAAGCCCTTTTCCCGGATCATCGTCTGGGCTTCGGCCTCCGACGGAGCCTCAATGGTGTCCTTCACCTCGAGACCCGAGCTATCCATTGCTTCATATGCAAAGGTGGGCATGCCGTTTTCTCCAGATAGTTCCGGTGGCTACTGAAACACAAGTCTCAGCAAATTCAGTGAAAAAGTAACTCCCCGAAACCCGGATGCGACAGTTCAAAGTCTGAAACAATCGCGATTCACCGGGATTTCGAAGGCAAAGTCTGTGCCGTTGTTCATAACACAGGCAACAACGGCCGTCCATGGTCAGTTTACATCGATTTTTTCATTCGTCACGGTTAGTTGACCGAGTTCATGTACCTTTTTGCTTCAGCAAAACCGTACAAGGATCATCACAACTCGCGAGACGAAGGTCCTGGCTGGACAGCGCCATGTTGCTCCCTCTCCATCAGTTTTTTGCGGATGCTGCGTGGCGTCACATGGCAGCATTCTCGAAAAAACTTGGGGGAGAGGGCCGGGGCGAGGGGGCCGTTTTAGAACGCTGCCATTCACGAAAGCCCCCTCATCCGGCCTGGCGGCCACCTTCTCCCCCGAGGGGGAGAAGGGCTTTTTGTGTTTCTCCCTCTCTCCTTGCGGGAGAGTTTTTCTGTTGTTGTCCCCTCTCCCCCTGGGGAGAGGGCTAGGGTGAGGGGGTTTATTTTCTCGTGTGATTAATTTTCATTGTCGTTTGTTTTGTGCCCCCCTCATCCGGCCTGGTGGCCACCTTCTCCCCCGAGGGGGAGAAGGGCTGTTTGTTTCGCACGGAAAATTTTGATCAGAGAACTACTTCGGTGAATCTGAGCCGTCAAACATTGTGCTGTCCAAACTAGGAGACGTCTTCCACGACAGTTTCTCTGACGATCTCATCAATTGTCGTCAAACCGTCAAAAATCAGTTTCAACCCTGCTTCACGCAGAGTTGTCATTCCCTGCTGTCGAGCAATATCGCGAATGTCATCGCCAGACGCTTCCGCAGCGATGGCATCACGAATCTCATCCGACATGATCAGGAATTCATAAATGCCGATTCGGCCCTTGTATCCGGAGTTATTACACCGCGGACATCCTTTCCCGTAATAAAATTTGTACTTACGAGCCGTATTGAGCGGGAGCTGCAACTCCATCAACAGTTCATCCGACGGCGAAAACTGAGTTCGGCATTCTGTACAGATTCGCCGCACCAGTCGCTGAGCCAGAATCGCTTCGACCGTCGCAGTGATCAGGAACGCGGGAACCCCCATGTCGCGAAGTCGGGTAATCGCGGACGGCGCGTCATTTGTGTGCAGAGTGCTGAACACCATGTGCCCGGTCAACGAACTCTGTACTGCGATTTCCGCAGTTTCGTAGTCTCGAATCTCGCCCACCAGAATCTTGTCCGGATCGTGTCGCAGAATGGCTCGCAGGACGTTCGCGAACGTGACACCCACATCCGGATTCACCGGAACCTGAATGATGCCTTCAATGTCATACTCGATCGGGTCTTCGCTGGTGATGATCTTGGTTTCGGTATCATTCAGCTCGTTCAATGCTGAGTACAGCGTCGTGGTTTTTCCGCTTCCGGTTGGCCCGGTGACCAGCATAATTCCGTTTGGCCGATGCAGAACTTTGCGGAACTGGCTCAACAACGCCGCATCCATACCGATCTTATTCAGGTCGAGGGCGACCACGGTTCTGTCGAGAACTCGCATGACCACCGCTTCGCCGAACAGAGTCGGCAACACGCTGACACGCAGGTCCACGTTGTTACCACCCACGTTCAGTTCGATTCGACCGTCCTGAGGAAGTCGACGTTCGGCAATATCGAGATTCGACATAACCTTGATACGGCTGACGATGGCATTTGCAAGGTGTCGTGGCGGAGGAACCATCTCGTACAAAACGCCGTCCGCTTTGACGCGAATTTTGAACTCATCTTCAAACGGTTCGAAGTGAATGTCGCTGGCCTGATCGCGAATGGCCAGCAGCATGACCATGTTCAGCAGCTTCTTGATTGGCTGCGCGTCCGACATCTCTTCATCAGAGGCAAGGTCGTAGCCGCGAATCTTCTTTTCGGCATCTTCATCCGTCGACATCGACTCGATGACGTCTTCGATGCTTTCTTCCCGGTCGGCATAGTACTTTGCGATCGCCGCTTCGACGTCGGGGCCGGAAGAAACCGCGCCGCGAATTTCGTGTCCGAGGAAGTTTCGCAGGTCGTCGAGGGCACCGACGTTCTGAGGGTCCGCCATGGCTACGGTGAGCACGCCGTTCTTCAGAGAGATCGGCATAATGTGGTACATTTCGGCCATCGTCTGAGGAACAATCTCCAGCACATTGGGCTGGATGTTGGTCTCTTCCAGATTGACGACGGGCATGCCCCACTGTTCGGCCAGCGCTTCCGTGACCTGGGCCTGAGTGATCAGTCCCATGCGTACCGCGACCTGACCAATCACCGTACCCGGACTCTGCTTCTGTTCTTCCAGAATGTCCCAGAGCTGGTCGTCATTGATGTGACCCAGATCAACCAGAATCTGTCCAAGTTTTCGTTGAGCCATATTGGGGTTTTCAGTTTTCGGTTTTGTCCCCGCAAGGGACCGGAGTTTACTGTTGATCCCTCTCCCGAGAGGGAGAAGGTTGTTGTTTTTGTTGTCCCCTCTCCCCTTGGGGAGAGGGTTAGGGTGAGGGGGTTTATTTTCTCGTGTGATTAATTCTCATTGTCGTTTGTTTCGTGCCCCCTCATCCGGCCTGGCGGCCACCTTCTCCCCCGCGGGGGAGAAGGGCTTTTGCTGATGTTGTCGATGAACATTCTTTAAGGCGCTGGAGCGTTCAAAACCTTCAGGATACCACGAGCCACGGCGTCGGCGTCCTGAAAAACTTCTTCGTTGGGAATGCGAAAAACACGGAAGCCCCTTTCCGCCAGAAACTGGTCTCGTTGAATGTCCTTTTCGATTGTCATGTCGTGATAGTCACCGTCCAGTTCCACTACCAGGTGTCGCTCCAGGCAAATGAAGTCCACAATCAAATGCTCAATCGAAAACTGTCTTCGGAATTTGAAGCCTCCTAGCCGACGATTTCGAACCATTGCCCAGACGACGCTTTCAGCTTTTGTCTGGGTCGCTCGAAGTTTCCTTCTGTATTCCAGTGAGTAAACAGGTTCACCATCCCGACGTGATGGCGAACCGTTTGTCATATTCTTTTCTTTCTGTCTGCTGTTTTGTGCCCCCTCATCCGGCCTGGCGGCCACCTTCTCCCCCGAGGGGGAGAAGGTTGTATTTGCGTTGTCCCCTCGCCCCTTGGGGAGAGGGCCAGGGTGAGGGGGTTATTACTGACCGCTATTCATCGTCGTCATCATCGTCGTTGTCTTCGTCGAACACACCGCGTTTCGCTCGTTCAATACGAGCTCTCAATTCACCCGGATTGTTGGACTTGTACAGGACGTCTTTTTCATCGCACAAGCCGCTCTTCCACAGGTTGAACAGCGAGTCATCCAGCAGAATCATGCCGAACTTTCGTCCGGTCTGAATTGAGCTGTTGATACGGAACGTCTTGCCTTCACGAATCAGGTTTGCAATCGCCGGTGTCACGACCAGCATTTCGTAAGCCGCCACCAGTCCCTTGGGTTTGCGAGGTAACAGGGCCTGGCTCAGAATTCCGATAATCGCATTCGCCAACTGCGTTCGAATCTGCTCCTGCTGGTTCGTCGGGAACACGTCAATAATTCGGTCGACTGTACCCTGAGCACCGGTGGTGTGCAGAGTTCCAAACACCACGTGTCCGGTTTCCGCCGCCGTGATCGCCGCAGAGATCGTTTCAAGGTCTCGCATTTCGCCCACGAGGATGACGTCCGGGTCCATTCGCAGAGCACGTCGCAACGCTTCCGGGAAGCTGGGAACGTCAACGCCGATCTCACGTTGATTAATCGTGGAATGTTTATGCTCGTGGTAGTATTCGATTGGGTCTTCCAGAGTGATGATATGATGATCCATGTTATGGTTCATCCAGTTGATCATCGACGCAAGACTGGTGGTCTTACCGGAACCCGTCGGACCTGTGACGAGGAACAGACCGCGAGGTCGCTGAATCAGATCCTTGCACACCATCGGCAGACCCAGTTGCTCGAACGTCAGGAACTCGTTCGGAACTCGTCGCAGAACCATCCCGATCATGCCACGTTGCTTGAACACCGCGACTCGGAAACGAGCCTTATCACCAAAAGCAAAACCGAAGTCAGTGCCCCCTCGTTCCTGAAGCTCCTGCTGGTTTCGTTCAGGCGTAATACTCTTCATCAGATTGGTCGTGTCGTCGGCCGTCAGAGTTCTGGTTTCCAGCCGAACCATTCGTCCGCCGGAACGCACTACCGGTGGCTGTCCAACAGTAATGTGCAGGTCACTCACTCGCTCTTTAACAACGGTTTCCAGGAGCTTGTCGATCTGAAAACTGCGCACGCCACCCTGCGGATTGCCTCCGCCGCCACCACCACCGCCTCCGCCTGACATAGAAGTTTCCTTTTGTTGAATCGATAAGAATCAAAGAGTCGTTGATGGACTGAAAATTACTAATGTCCGCCCTTCGACAATTTATAAACTTCAGCCAGAGTCGTCATGCCCTGATAGGCCTTGTCCTTGGCATCTTCCACCAGCGTTTTCATACCCAGTAGTCGGGCCTGCCGACGAATGTTCTGAGCGGGCTCACTATTAAACGCCATTTCTCGCAGCGTGCTGTTCATCGTCATCAGCTCGAACACGGCACGACGTCCCTTGTAACCTGTATGCTTACAGTTGTTGCAGCCTTTGCCGCGAACCCACTGACCTTCCGAAACTTCGTCCGGCGTGATGTTGAAGATATCAACTTCTTCCGGGCTTGGCGTATACGGTTCTTTGCACTTCGGGCAAACGACGCGCACCAGTCGCTGAGCCATCACGGCCATCAGA
>JBIIIF010000367.1:0-5683 GCA_044235005.1 Planctomycetaceae bacterium
CGGATGGCATTCACAGCAACATTCGCTTCAACGATAACGAAGGTCGTGACTCTGATGAAAAACGCCAGTGTTTGCTGGTTTTGATGGGCGCCACGGCAGACGGCACCAAGGAACTGATTGCCGTTGTTGATGGCTTTCGTGAAAGCGAACTGTCATGGAAGGAGATGCTGCTGAACCTCAAAGCTCGCGGCCTGCGTTACGATCCACTGCTTGCTGTTGGCGATGGTGCATTGGGATTCTGGAAAGCTCTTGAGAAGGTCTTTCCGACGACACGAGTCCAGCGTTGCACTGTTCATAAGACAGCGAACGTGCTCGACAAGATGCCGAAGTCAGTTCAGCCTCAGGCGAAGAGAATGCTGCATTCGATCTGGGATGCGCCGAAGAAAGAAGGAGCTCTCAAAGCGTTTGACCTGTTCCTCAACACATTCGAAGCCAAGCATTCAGCTGCCGTGGAATGTCTTCGGAAAGATCGTGACGTGCTGCTGACGTTCTATGATTTTCCCGCCGAGAACTGGTGTCACATCCGAACGACGAATCCGATCGAAAGTACCTTTGCCACCATCCGTCTTCGCCATCGAAAGACAAAGAACAACGGCAGTGCCAAAGCATCCCTGGTGATGATCTTCAAACTGGCTCAGAGCGCTGCCAATGGCTGGCGAAAACTGAGAGGTCATCAGCACATTCCGGAGCTGATCAAGGGTGTCCGCTTCATCGATGGTGTCATCGAACAATCAGCTGATGAACTCAAATCCTCAGCCACCAAATCCCCTACAACTCATACCGAAATCGTCGCCTGAAAAATTCTCCCTGAACACAACATTGGGAAGTAACTCCAGCGACCAGCAGTGCAACACGCTGCCAATGAGGCACGTTATGAGTTGCCGTCGTCGTCGAAGGAAAAGTGGTCACGATAACTCGTGCTTCAGACAGGAAGTGAGATCAGGCTGTGCAAACTGGAACCCGAGACTTTGCAGCTTATGCGGCTCAACACGAATACTTGAAAGCAGTAGATCATCCGCCATTTCTCCGAGTGCCAGTTTCGCAGCAAACGCGGGCATTGGAAAAATGGTGGGCCGATGCAGAACTGCCCCAACGGCTTTAGTGAAATCGTAGTTAGTCATAGCATTGGGACTAACTGCATTGACCGCGCCGCTAATGGCTTCGTTTTCTATACAAAAGCTGATAACGCGAACAAGATCGTTAAGACCGATCCAGCTCCAGTATTGCTTTCCAGAACCAATGATTCCGCCCACGCCCAGCTTGAATGGCAGAAGCATCTTCGCCAAAGCACCACCCTTTTTGCTCAACACCACACCAATTCGTAGACGCACGACCCGCAAACCAAGTTTCTCCGCTTCCTGAGCCTCCGATTCCCACGCCTTGCAGACATCTGACAGATAACCGGATCCGACCACGGAGGACTCATCCAGTCGTTCTTCACCCCGGTGCCCATAGAACCCAATCGCTGAGGCGCAGACCAAGGTCTTCGGAGGTGTCTTCATAAGTGCCAGGGACTTCACCAGATTACGAGTTCCCTCGACGCGACTACTGCGAATTCGCTCTTTCACGGCAGCCGTCCAGCGACTTCCGGCAATGTTCTCCCCGGCAAGGTGCACGACGGTATCAACGCCCTCCAATGCCCCGAGCGGAGTAACTCCCTTTGCGGGATCCCACAAAACCGAGCCTGCTCCCGCATTCCGGCGGCTTAAGGTTAACGTCGAATGTCCAGCGGCCTTAAGCGAAGGGATTAGCTCACCGCCGACCAGCCCTGTAGCACCGGAAATGGCAATCTTCTGATTCTGCTTGCTCATGTTCTCAACCTTCCTGAATTCTCTGCCGACCGGCAATCAGCCAAAATCATCGGCCAAATCAACCCGAGCCGCAATTTTATGACAACGCTAAAAGAACTTCCGTCATACTTCCGCACAGCTTTGCAGGCGTCGTCCCGGCATTTTTCAGTTCCACACATCCTGAAAACGTTTGGCCTTCTGAGTGCAGAACCATTTTTCTGGTCTGGAGTTAACAGGGGATTGCGATCATTGCTGGGAATAGGCTTCAAAACATGCCGGGACAACACTCTATTCTGTGATGCACGCAGCCCAATTTCAGAGCCAACGGCTCTCTGCACGCGTCAAGACGCAAGCATCGAGCAAGAGCTGAAGCTCCAGGACACCGATCAGGAATCTATACAAATAAACACACCCAAGTTAAATTTTCCGGAACTATTGCTCGGAGTCGTTGACAGTTCTTCCAAACGACCCGGATATGATGTAAAGAGGCAACGTTTTGGGGAACTTTTCTACAGCAATCCAAAAAAGTCGAGCAACACGGTCAGCTTGAGGTCATGATGTTTTCGTAGAAGAAGTCGCCGGGAACAACACTTCTTAACCGATTCTACTCAGAGCAAGTTACGTCAGAGTGTAAAAGTATCGCCAGAATTTGACATCAAGTTTGCGTGCTTGTGACGTACAGTCGTAAGTTGCGTATTTCACGGCAAATTCGGCGGCAAAGACGCGGACTGATATGTCGACAGTCATTCGATCATGCCCGGGGTGCAAATCCCTGATTCTTTCGGACACAGATCAGTGCCCTGAGTGTGGTCACGTCTTCTACGAACGCAAGAAAACAGAATCGTCTGGCGTTGCACCCGCTACGCCGGATGCGTTGAAGTCGGCCAGTATGCAGGAGCCATGTCCGCATTGCGGTGAAATGGTCCGGTCTGGTTTAGTCCGTTGTTGGAGCTGCAATCAGTTCATGCGCGCCGATGTCGCTGCGCGGTACCGTCAGCTCACAACCAATCCCCAGCCAATCATTTACAGCACGATTTCCGCCGAGAATCGGAAAGACTTTTTGCCTCCGAGAGCTGAATCCAAGGCTGATGATTCGGCAAAAGTGGTTGATAACGACGATTTCAAACTCGGCTCCGGAGTGGATTCTGTAGAGGCGGACGATTTTGAAGTTGGAAGTGGCGTTAAGCCTGTTAAGCCCCCATTGGCTCCGGCGAAACGTCTGGCGGTGCCTACCCCTGTAAATCAGGTTGATGTAAATCAGGCTGACGGGCCGGATAAGCCAGAAAATACAACAAAAGTAACGGGCAAATCCAAAGCATCAGGAACTGCTCCAGATACGAATCCTTCCGGAACTGCTGGTGCGGCCGACATTGCAGCAGACGCACCGGCAACGGCCCCGGCCCCTGTTCAGGCGACTTCTCGCAATAGAGGTGGGGAAGATGACTTGTTATCCTTTGCTGTTGAAGAGCAGAAGGAAGGCAAGAAACGCAAAAACCAGAAGAACGCTGAACGACTTAGGAAACAAGTACTCGTTCCGTGTACCTGTGGCGCATGGATTCGTGTCAATGAAGATCAGGCTGGCAAAATCCTGCGATGCAAACAGTGCAAACAGCCAGTTGTTGTACCCGGGTTAAAGAAGAAGGCAGAGAAGCAGGAGAAGCCGGTTGCGAAGGTCGAGGCCGCTGCTGTGCAGAAGACCGTGTCGTGGATTGACGACGCGTGGTTCCACGTCTTGTCTCCGGCAGCGTTGGTCCTGAAACCAGGCAGCCTGACCGGCAAACACACTGAGGTGGATATTGCGTTCGATGACTCCGGGCTGCACATCCTGACTTTTGCGGGAACGAAAAAGAAAAGGTCGATTTTCAGCTTCGGTGGTGGCAAGAAGAAAGCAGACCATCAGGCTCGCCGACTACAGATTCGAGAACAGGTCGCGAAAACTGGTAACTTTGAAAACCTCGAGAACGTTGAAATTCGAAAAGTTGAGGGATCTCGTTCGGGCGAAGTCCGACTCGTACAGCCAGTCGCAAAAGTATCAGAGTCCATGTTTGCTGGTGTGCCGGTCTTCGGTGAAGGACGAATCGCCATCTTTTTGCCGCTCGAAATTGATGGCGGAAAACAAGCATTCTTGTCGTTTTCTATCAGTGGATGGCGAGTCATCGCGGAGCAGTTCAAGTCGCTTTTCGGAGCGGAACTCAATGGCACGGAGAACGGAATTCCGGAGTCAGACAAGGCAGAGACTCTGAGCTGCTTTATGAATCAGAGTCGCATCGAATCCGTGAAGGGACTTATCTACTACCAGAAAGATGCAGCCTACACGTTGGAACTGAGCGGGCACAAATGTAAGTCGTGTGGCACTACGATCAGCGAAGAAGCCCGCAAAGCGGCCAAACTGGGTGGAGTCAAGGGCAAGGGAATTGCGAAAGCAAAGTGTCCAAAGTGCTCGAACAAGATGCAGGCGGAGTCTCTGTACAAGATCGCTAAAGGCCCCGACACTGGCAATCCTTAGTTTGGCCTGCCATGCAGACAACAACATGGAACGGCATCTCGCTTTCTCAAATGATGCTCGGCACAGTTCAGTTCGGCATGCCGTATGGAATTGCTAACCAGACCGGGCAGCCGGAGTATCGAGATGTTGTTGCGATCATTGATGCGGCAGTGACGGGAGGAGTTAACTGTTTTGACACGGCAGCAGCCTATGGTCAAAGCGAAGAGATCCTCGGGCGAGCCCTGAAAGAACTCAGGATTGGTCCCATGGTGACTGTGGTCACGAAAGTCCGACCACTCACCACCGAAGAACTTGCAAACCCGCGTCTGGCAGAATCAGCGATTCAGGCATCGATTGAACTCTCTTTACAACGGTTGCAGCTCGATTGCCTGCCGATCCTACTTTTCCATCGGGAATGTGACGCAAAGTTCTTTGATGTAGTCGAGAAACTTCGCAGTGAGGGAAAGCTGCAGCACTTCGGTGTTTCGTGCGGCAACACTCCGGGAGCTGCAGCAGATTTCGCTTCTACAGGGCTCGTCACGGCTCTGCAGATTCCGGCAAACATCGTCGATCATCGACATTTCCGCAGTGGAATCATGCAGGAATCAGCTTCTCGCAACATTGCGATATTTATCCGCAGTGTTTATCTGCAGGGCCTGCTGGCGATGCCAGTGGACACGATTCCGGATAAACTTCGTGGCATCATTCCGGAACGAGAAAGACTCACATCGATCGCAGAAGACTCAGGTCTGTCTTTGATGGAACTTGCGTTGCGATACATACTGTCGCTGCCTGGCATTACATCTGTACTGACAGGTGTTGAAACTCCGGAGCAGGTCAGGCAGAACCTTGTGACGTTCTCCAGAGGAAGACTTTCGGACGACATCCTGTCAGCGATTCAACAAGAGGCGACTGAACTACCAGAGGTGATCATTACTCCCTCCATGTGGTCCTCGTAAAAACCGGAGTTTCGTATGAACCTGTCGTCCTTTCTGTTTTCGCTGTTGTTGGTCATTGCTGTGTCCGTCAATTCGACTTTCAGCGACGACTTAACAAGAAAAAAACCGCAGCCTGTTGATGCGAAAACGATCTCAGAGTGCATGTCGATCCTTCGTAGCGGCGTGGCTTCTGAAGAATTCTGGCCGGCCATGCATGCCGCTGAAGCGTTGACTTATGCGGCCGCAGGATCAGAAGTTATCACAGCCCTTAAAGCAAGATTACCTGACGAACTGGATGATCAGCGACGTTGCGGTCTCGTAAGAGAACTCTATCGTGCCGGCGATCACAGTCATCTTCAGATACTGTTCGATATTCTTGGCAACCCATCGTCGAAAGGTCGCACACATGCGGCGGAAAGCCTCTACAAAATTGGTCAGACGGCTGACAAGAAGCTGCTGCGAGAAGCAAT
>JBIIIF010000125.1:0-19201 GCA_044235005.1 Planctomycetaceae bacterium
GCTCTTCCGCTGTCAGCTTTTCAAGATCCATTGTGTTGCCTCCGTGTCTTTTAGAACCAGAAGTCACCACAATAACCTAAACTACCCATTCGCGCAATCGTTCGCGACTACACCCGATGATTGTTGAGTGCAATCATGGATTTCAGCAGGTCCTTTACCGGACGCAATGAAGTGAGGAACAAAGCGCTACCCAATGGGACGTTTTCTCGTGATGACAGGATCTGTCTGCAGAATGATTTTTTCGATGCCTTCGATGGAAGCTGTTGATTTATTGTTCGGACTGCATAGATTGAGGCTGAGTGTTCGCGGGACTTGTCACTCAGCAAAGTCTTTCGATCTGCGCCTTGTACAGAATCATGTTAACCCGAAGCGTCACTAAGGCAGGAGCTGGAGAACTTCGCTCTCGTTTTTTGTTTTGAAGGCTGAGTGTCGGACTTGTCTGCGGTACACTCACGGGGGATCCGCTCCGTTGGCAACGCGTGTCACGCTCTAAACTTCGGCCTGACTTCACGATTCGAGGAAGAGCTTCGAGGAAAAATGATGAGACCTTTTCACGTGGCCAGTTTTTTCCTGATGGTTGTGACGGTTCTGTTCTGCCCGGGCTCGAAGCGAGCCTTTTCGCAGGCTGTGGACGCAGAGCCAATGATTCCACAGAACCTTCTGAAGCTTGTCCACACGCCTGAGGTGCAGAAAGAACTGGGGCTTGAAGGTGATGCGAGGCTGCTGGAGGTGCTTCGAGAAATTGATCGCGTCTGGTGGCCATCGCGAATTCTTCCTGAACAGAAACAAACTGAGACGACTCGGGAACTCGAAAAACGCCTGCTCGATGCGCTGAGTAAAATTCTGTCACCGGCGAAGATCCGACGATTGCGGGAACTGGAAACGCAATCGCAGGGAACCAGAGCATTGCTGCGTCCGGACGTTACGGAGGCTGTTGCTTTCGACGCCAAGGCACAGCGTACCATGAAGGCCGCGTTCCTTGAAACAGACTCGCTTGCGAGACAGTTGAACGAGAAACCCGGCGGTGACGCAGATCTGGAGAAGAAACTTCGCGAAGCCCGCGACAAGGAGTTGAGCCTGCTCAATGGCCTGCTTACTGCTTCGAAGCGGGGAGAGTTCGGGAAGCTCATTGGTGAACCGTTCAGCATGACGAATCTAAAGCGTATCTACCCATTGGCTCCGGAACTGATTGATTCCGAAGATTGGGCGGGAACTGCGCGCACATCGCTGGCATCAGAACAAGGGAAGGTAGTCCTCGTTCATTTCTATGCGTTCCAGTGCCACAACTGTGTTGCCAACTTCAAGCATTACAATCGATGGCACGAGACCCTTTCAAAAAGAGGCGTCACAGTGATTGGGATTCAGACTCCTGAGACCAGCGCAGAACGTGATTCGAAGCTTGTTCAAAAGGCGGCGAAAGAGCAGGGGTTCGAGTTTCCGGTGCTGATCGATCTGAAGAACTCGAACTGGGACGCGTGGGGAAACACCATGTGGCCCACTGTTTACGTCATCGACAAGAATGGATATATTCGATTCTGGTGGCAGGGGGAACTGAATTGGCAGGGAGCAACAGGAGACCAGACCATTGAAACACTGGTGGATGAACTGCTGATGGAATAGTTTTGCGGGATGCGGCTTGTTCCTATTGCTGCTGTTGTCGACTTTGTTAAAAGGAGGTTACTATGACAGAGTCGCATTCGATCAGGATCATTTGCAAATCGGTGCATCATAATAACACGGGCAGAGTTGCCGATACTCTGGCAGAAGCCCTGCACGCGAGTGTGCATTCTCCGGAGGAAGCCAAAACTCTCGATGTGTCAGAGTCGGACTTATTGGGCTTTGGCTCGGGCATCTATTTTGGTCGCCATCATCAATCGTTGTTGCAGTTGGTCGATTCCTGGCCAGCTCGTCCCTGTCGAGTCTTCATCTTTTCCACGGCTGGGCTCCCCTTTCTTCGCTGGTTTCAGCACAGTGCATTGCGAAGAAGGCTTGTTCGACGTGGCTTTGAAGTGGTAGGGGAATTCTGTTGCCGCGGATGGGATACCGTTGGCCCGCTGTGGTTCATGGGAGGCATCAATGGCAGGCACCCGAACGCGAAAGACTTTGCAAAGGCTCGAGCATTCGCGTTAAGGATCAAAGACGCGTTTCGAAAAGATCAGTGAACGCCCGATTTCCCTGAGACATCAATCGCTCCCCCAGCCTGATATGGGACATTCCGGGGAACTTAGTTCGCGGGGGGAATACGATTGCTGTGAAGATTGTTGCATAGGGCCTGTATCGGGATAATTGCCTGCATCGTGCCGTACAAGAGGCCACCGTTGAAGAGATGTGAGAGAAAGTGAGTGCCGCACGGGGTCCAGGCACACGCGACAAAAGCCAGCGACCTGAGGGTGATTGCTGTCGTAAAGAGGACTGCAACACACCCTCGCAGACGGCGATCCGCGTGACTGCAGTCCTGAGCCTGAGTCATCAGGCGAGTTTTTCGCTGGAAGACTGGAGCATCGGTCACCGCACTGGAACGCAGTTCATCGGGGAAGGCGGCTCCAGCGGTCAGCCGATCACTCGCGGTCTGCAGGTTTACTGCTGATCTTCTCTGGAGCAGGGACAATGTCTTCCAGAGGGCTCTGCAGGCGAATGGTCTGCGTCATCTGCAGCGGCGGTTCGCCCTCGTTCTGGTTCAGAAGAACCTGCAGCTCATAGGTGCCGGGTGGTGGAGGTTCACGAAAGCCGAAGAACAGTTCGTCACTCTGCCCCGGCAAAAGCCATCGGCCGAAGCCGGACTCGACGACAAATCCGCGGCCGAATTCATCACTCAGTGATAGTCGTCCCCCAAGTGAGATGTGTCGCAGGCTGTCATTTTGCACTGGGACTGTAAACCCCGATCGATCGTTGTTGATCACCCACTCAGGGTTTCCGGGTACAAGTCGTGCTTTACTTTCACTGTTGGTGAGCAATGCAATCGGGATACTGTGAGTGCCGATTGCCTCTCCGACTTCTGGCGACACTGTCAGCTTCGCATACGCATAGCCATGCTCGTTGTTCTCTCGATCGGCCGACATTGTCACGACAACCTTGCGACTTTGACCCGGTTCCAGTTCAAATCGATCCGGTCGAAGTTGCAGTGACTTAAAGAATTCTCCCTGAAGCTGTTCCGGACTCAACTGCACCACGATCTTTTGCAGACTGCCGTTCCGCACAGAAATCGACTCCATTCGACGTCCTCCTTTTCGCAGCGACAACTCAATCTGAGTCGGCTCGATGGTCACGTCTTCTGCGACTCGTACGATTCTTGCATCCTGAGCCGGGAAGTCACCGTCATGAATGGTAATGTCGTACTCCATTTTGCGAACGAACCGCCCCTGGTTGGCGACTTCCGCCACCAGCTTGTAATCGCCAGCGAAGACAGGATGCGGCAGAAACTCTTCCAGTCTCAGGCGTGTCTTCGGCAGGATGCGAGCCTTGTATCGCTCCGGTGCGGATTGTGCGGCACGGACGGGGACGACCAGACCGAATTTTTTCCCAACGGCTTGTGTATTCTCTTTGATCAACTGGCAGTTCATTGAAAACTCCATCGCCGTGTCGGTTGGGTTCTCCACGAAGACCCGAGCAAGGCATCGGCCTTCCTGTGAAACCAGTGTTGCGTCAGGGAACTTCAGCTCGCTGACCGAATCACCCTTCACGCCGATGACATCAATGTCGACTCGCAGCAGGTACTGAGTCACAAAGCGGATGCCAACACGAGCTTCGTCATCCGGGCCGTCGGCCTTTTGGTCATCGAGCGGTATTTCGCGAACCAGGATTCCGTAGGATAAAAACGGAGCCGTCGTGACTGGGATCCTAAGTTCCGCCATGATCTTGTGCTCTTCTGCAGCCGTCAAATCGACTGAAGCCGCACTTGTTAAACGAATGAGATCGGGAGCCGCAGCTTTTTCATCCGGCATGATGACACCGTTCTCCTGCTGCATCATCGCAACGGGACGAATCTCCAGGCGAGACGCTCGATCGTGACTTTCAATCAGAAACTCAAACTTCAGAAGCTGCCCCTTTCGTCCCTGGAGACGGTGCACAAGCGGCTGGATCAGAAAGGCCGGCTTGACCTGTTGCTGGACCTGAACGGCCTTCAGGTCTGACATTCTCTCTGTTCTTTTGTCGGGCGTGAGTTCTTCAACAGAGTCCTGCGCGATGGTCGTTGAGAACGAGAGGCAGGCCAGCAATAGTGGAGTGAGATATCGATGAACCATGGTCGCCGTCATTTCTGCACAAATGATCCTGTGAACCCTGACAGATTAAACAGATAGACCTCTGATGACTTATTCGCTGCCTGTTTCATCGCCGGACTGTGGAACTGTTGACTCGATTGTTGCCAGAATGTTTGGCGTACAAGCGGGGCCGCTTGTCACGATTCGTGGAGAGATAAAGATGACGACTTCTGCGTCTTGCTCCAGATGCTCGACTGTCTGAAACAGACGTCCGGCGTAAGGGATACTGCCCAGAACCGGGACTCTTCCAATTCGGTCTACCGTCTGGCGTTGAACGAGGCCACCGATCACGATCGTTTCGGCATCTTTCACATTCACCGTTGTGGAAACGGTTCTGCGATTGATCAGAGGATAAGGATTGTTCGCCACATTCTGATTCACGTCAGTCGTGCGAATATCCTCGCTGACTTCGGCCTTATCGATCTTCACTGTGATGTTGTCGCCTCGAATGATGGGCGTAATTTCCATGGTGATACCGGCTTCAACTTCTTCCAGCTCCTGTCGAAAGAACTGATTGTCACTGGCTGGTTGCACGCTGAAGAAAGACTGGCGGGTGATCGAAATCTTCGCCGGTTCTCCGTCCCTCGCGGTGACTCGTGGCGCTGCTCGAATGGAGAGATATCCTTCCTGGGCAAGCAGCTTCACGAAGGCTGCCGTGACGGCAAAATTCGAGAATGCGTTGTTAGCCCCCTGCCCTGATCCCTGACCATTGAAAGCCAGTCCGGCCATGCCAAACTTCAGAACCTCAGACCCGTTTAGCGTGACGGCATGATTCCAGTCGAGGCCGGCTTTAAAGCCTCTGTCAGGGGCGATAACACAGACGATCGCTTCCAGTTCGACTTGTGGAATGGGACTGTCGGCTTCTCGGAGTCGCAGCAGGATTGGATCGGCAATTTCCGTGGGAGCCTCCACAATCATCAGGTTTCTTTTATCCACCACGGAGACAAACCGGGCTTCGCGCTGAGGCAGCAACTTCAGGAGTTCGTCAGGACTGACATGTGTTGGACGGTACTCCATGCGATCAGAGACTTTGGAGAATAACGGCGAAGAAGGATCGACTGCGGCCACGATGTATTCGCCGGTTTCAATGCGACGCGAGACCAGCCCGAGCGGCATCAGGACTTTTCGCAATGCCACATCAAAAGAATCGTTCTCGATCAGCGTTGTGATCGTGCCGCTGACCTGTTCATCCACAATCACAGTGACCCCGGCCTGCGTGGCCAGAACCTGCAGAGCCTGACGGATATCCGTCTCTTCAAACTGCTCACTGACGGTGGCAGGTTCCGTCGAGTTGGCTCGGAAAGCGACAGTTTTGACAGGAGCCGAAATGCGAGCCTCGGCTTTCACCGGCTCGCTTCGTTTCCGCCAGATCTCTGTCGAATGTTGTACTGACGTCGTTGCGCGGGATGTCGCGGAGTTTGCATCACCGGGGTTAGTGAATTCCGGTGTCAGCGAGCCGGGATTCCGAGGAGACGGAGGGTCGATGGGTTCAATCGGCGGAAGATCGATTGGAACTTCGATGTCCTGTGGCATTTCAGGTGGCACCGGAGGAACGTCCGGGACGGCTGGCAGACGAATCTCGGACTCCGGGCTTGCTGGAAGAGCAGGCGTTGATGGCGATTCCGTCAATGTCTGTGGTCCGACGGCCGGGTTAGCCCCTAACATGTATTCTGGTCTCTTCTGCGAAGCGGTCAAGGCTTCCATGTAGAGTTCGTCGATCGTCTTGCGATTTGGGTCCGGATAAACCTTGCAGCCGCTGGTCAACGCGCAGAACGCGATCGCACAGAGCAACGGAATTCTTCCGCGCTCCACAGTCCACAGACGTGGTCGATGTGCGATGAGGTTGTTCATTTCAGGTTGTTTGTCACGGTGCTGTGATTGTTCCGACGAGCTGGGTGCGATACTCCCCTGCTGCCGGAACGCTGGTGTCAGAGGAGCTGAAAGTGACGGTCAGCCCCAGTGTGGCTTCTCCGTATTCAGTGCAGACGGCTGAAACCGTTGCCGATTTGTCCCCTTTGGTGATGTTGGTCGAATCGGATTGTTGAGTTATCTGCCAGGCTCGATTCGGAGCAGCGCTCAGGATCCGCAGGTTCAGTCCTGCGTCGGCAAGGTATCGCTGCTTCCCGCCTTGAGTTGAGAATGAATCAATCGACCAGATGACTGCGATCCCGTCGTCGCGTCGGCTGTTGTGAATATCCCAGCGAACTTCTTTGAACAGTTGCTGGCTGTGGCGAAGATCATGAGTCAGCTCCTGAGCTTTTTCGCGAGATCGGATCTCGACACTTTGTCCGTAGCCGGTTTTTATGTTCAGAGCCAACAATAAAAGGGCCACAGCGATCTGCTCGAAAGCAAACTCGCTCTGGCCCTGTTGTCTTTTTTTGTTCAGCGAATCCATGCCGAAATACTGCTTGTTCTGGACAGATCAGTTAGCGGCAATCGTGCCGACAACATCAATCTGGTAGTCACCCTGCAACAGAGTGGAATAGGTGTTCGTAATAAATGTGACAGAGAGAGCTAACGTCGCTTTGCCAGGCTGACTTGAAGTTGCCTGCACTGCTGCCACGTTGTCGGACCCAGCATAATTGGTCTGGTCAGAAGCTGTTGATACAGTCCAGATCGCGCTGGTTCCGTTATTGTCGCTGGAACTAACAGCCAGATCGAGCTTTGCATCTCGCTTGTAGACGCTGTTGCTGGTGTGTGTGAATGGCGTATTCGTTCGCAGATTCACAGTGGCACCCGCGCCGGAGTTGCACTGCACGGCCCAGTGGTTGGCCGTGTTACTTCCAGGCACAAAGACCTGGTTGTTGTTCGTTGTGTCGTGCGTCAACGTCTGATCGGCCGGTCCGGTAATGGACAGCGTTGACGGAACCGTCACCGTGAAACGCTGTGTGTCCGTTGTTTGAGCCGACGCGGTCTGAGACAGCACGGCAATAGCGAACGCAGACATGATCTTCAGGAAACTCTTAATGTTCATCTTCATGGTAAAAACTCCCCCGGAGTGACTCACGTGGACGCACTCCAACCTTTGATACGTATTCGGAAAAACCCCCATTTCCGAATGAACTTACACCCGCACAATTTGCGAAATCGCGACAATCGGCAAACTTAACCCAGCTTGACTCATGTTCCGGTTTGGCAGCACGCGTGTTGCTTTTTCGAAACACTTGTGTCGTTCTGTAAACCGTTACGCGATCTGGCTTTAATGCGAGATCCTCTAGAACCCTACTGCAGGAAATCAGTGGGTCAAATTGCTACTGGGCAAATACCCTGATTTTGCCGGTCTGCATTCAACTGTGGGAACAGGAAGAGTGATTCGCTCCGCAGGTATGGCCGTCCGACTCAAGGTAATTGGCGCAGAAACTGCCGCAGCGATTGTTGCCGCTGGTGTGGTTTCCTTTTCTGAAGTCGCGATGCGAACAGCCAACGCCGGGGCCCGACACTCCGTCCCCGATTGGCAAGTTCATGTTCTGTCTGGTTCAGCAGGCCCAAAGCAAATCGACTGCTGTCCATCTGATAGCATCCGCGAGATTTGTTTTGCCGCTGATGGCTTTAATTTGTTGCTCGAGGAAGCAATCTTTGGGCGACGACAAGACCGCTCGTCAAAGATTTGTCGTTGAGGTGTCCGGAGTGATTCGCATGAACTCGGTGCCGGCGACCGGGACAACTGAGATGAGCCGCGTTGAAATCTCGTCGGCCAGCGAGGTCGTGCTGGCTCTGAGTTCAACAAAAGAGCCAGCGTCATCGTCTGACGCGATATTCCAGTTGCATTCTGGACAGTCGTGTCATTTGAGTGTTCGTCGTCGTACACGGCCTCTGAAGGGACAGACCGTTGCACTTTCTGGCCAACCTTGCCTGGAGTTGGCAGACGAGTCGACTCCGGTTCTGACCATCACATCGATCTGAAATGACGTGCGTTGGAGAGTGGGAGAGTGGGAGCACGTGAGAATGGGGCAGGTTGATGAAGTCGTTCGTTACTGCACCAACTCAGGAAAGACGGCATCTGTCGTGTCGATGAGTCGTGCCATGGTGACTCCGTCGCGAGAGCTTTCTGCGATGACTTTTGCTCCTGTGGGCACGGCGCGGAGAGAAGAGCGTAAGTCCGCCAGACGATGAATCAATAACAGGAGTCCACGCTGTCGAACAGGATCGTATTTCCAGGGCACCAACTTGATTCCGCGGTGCTGGACAATCGGGACTAGTGATTCCAGATCACTCAACTGAAACTGGTGGCTGACGGGGGCAACATAGACCACGCTGTTTTCGGGCACTTGATTCCAGAACTCTGAGTTCAGAGCATCGGACCAGTATCCGGCTTCCATTCCCATTCTGTCGGCTCCTCGATTGCCACCGGCTAAAGGACCGTATTGAGAAATTGCGAGCGGTTGCATAATCCAGTAGAGAGGTACGCAGCCGACAAGAATTCCAACGAACACCTTGCGGCCGAAATGGCGTGCACCACCTGAGGTTGGAATTGCCTGATTGGTTCCTGAGCGTGCCTCCAGCCACAAACTGAATCCTCGAGCCGCCAGTATCGCCAGTGGTGGCATCACGATCAGGAAGAGTCGAGTTCCATCGTAAACAGGGACACCGGGAACGGCGAAGACCGTGAGTGGCATCAACACGAACAGCAGCAGAAGTTTCTCAGTCGAATCAAGCGCCGCGCGAACAATGCGCAGGATCAATCCGGATAATGTCCAGACTGGCAACGAGATCAGAGTTGTAATGAACGGAAAATGCCACGGTACTTCTTTGTCCGCAAACCTCTGACCAAAGTACCAGCAATAAAGAGTTTGTCGCTCCGTCGTTCGACCCAGATAGGTCATGACATTCTTGACAGGATCCAGCCAGAGCCATGGCCAGCCCACAAAGAAGATGATGGCTCCAATGATGCCAAAGACTGCTAACGGTCGAATTGACTTCCAGCGAAACTGGGCGACGGACCAGAGGAACAGCAGCACTGGAAGAAAGATGCCCTGCACTTTCGTCAGCAGCAACAAGCCCCAGAAGACTCCACTGACGGCGGCCTGCAGCGTTGTCGGAGCGGTCGGACGAGTCCACCAGGTGAGCAGCGGAATCATCGCTGCGACCCATGCCAGATTTGTGCAGGACTCCAGGGCTGCTAATCTTGCATGGCCCATCAGATGAGGCATGCCGGTTAACATCGCGGCGACCAGCAGTCCTGTCGTCAGGCCATATTTGCGACGAGAGAACTCCGAAAGCAGCAGGACCGTCAGACCAAAGGCCGCACAGGAACCAAGTCTTGCCGCTGGAATATTGTAAATTGTTTCCTCGGAGCCTGTGATAAAGGTTGAGGTCAGGTTGTGTGACACTCCCAGTACAAATCGTCCCAGTGGAGGATGATCGGGAAGATACCGCGAGGTTCCAAAGACTTTACGAGCAACATCGGGGGTAAACAGCAGAGGTCCGTGTTGAGTAAACGCATCTGTCAGATAGACGCCCTGATCAATATTGAAAGATTCGTCCAGAGTCAGGCCGGGGCCAACCGGAAGACTGGAATCCACCAGACCATGGTTCACCATCGACGCCGCAAGCAGAAATGCGACGAAAGAGAGGCCAGCCAGAATTGGTGAACAGCGAAACATGACGCACGATCGTTTTAGGAAAGTCGATTCCATGAAAAAGGGCGTTCCCTGAGGAACGCCCTTTATTTCTGTCAGTAGTCATTAATCGAAGTGCATCGTCAAAAGCACCTGAACGTCAACTACTTCCAACTACTTCGCTTCTGGAGCCGGAGCAGCGCCTTCAGCGGCTGGTGCTTCGGCAGCAGGAGCCTCGGCTGCTGGTGCAGCACCTTCGGCCGCTGGAGTTTCCGCGGCAGGAGCAGCGCCTTCTGCAGCCGGTGCAGCACCTTCAGCAGGTGCGGCTGCTGGAGTTTCGGCCGCAGGTGCAGCATCGTGCGAATGTCCAGTTTCAGCATCATGAGAGTGAGGAGCTTCGGCTCCACCAGCAACACCAGAACCGGCTGCAGCTCCGCCGCCACCAGCTCCTGTTGTGCTTTCATTGGCGGTGCAACCCAAGGTGAACGTCACGCCAGCCAACAGCACGAGCGTGCTCAGAGATTTAACGAATTTCATGTCCCCCAGCCTTTCACAAAAAACACCTCAATTGATGTCGCGACCCAGAAACCGCAGGAAACTGCGATTAAGCGACGCTATAACGCTACGAAAACACGGCGTGAAATCAATCTTTCGGAAGAGCGAAATCGTGGAAGTTTCGTTTTTGGGGCTTTCTTGAGCCCTTGCCGCTAATTGAGATTGCGTAAGATCGGTCGAATTGTCAGGAATTAACGACGGAAAACACTGCCCAAAGCAGCCGCCATGGATGACCAAATCCCCGAATCTATAGATCTTTCGCAATCGGACGGCGACGCTCCGGGCGGAGCATTAGTGCCGCGCGAGAAAGTTCGGAAGTTCCCGACCACGCCCGGTGTCTACCTCATGAAGGACTCGCAGGGCTGCGTGATTTACGTTGGGAAAGCGATCAATCTGCGCAGTCGGGCCGGCAGCTATTTCACTCGAGCGGCCGAGATTGAGCAACGCACGGCCGAATTGGTCCTGCAGATTGCGGACATCGACTACATCGACGCGGAAAGCGAAGTCGACGCCCTGCTGATGGAAGCGCGGCTGATCAAGGATATCCAGCCAAAGTTTAATACTCAGCTCAAGGACGGTAAAACCTTCCCTTACCTGCAGATCACGACGCGCGAAGATTTTCCTCGCGTCGAGTTTACTCGGCAACCTGAAACATCCGGAGTCAAACTGTACGGCCCGTTTCTGAACTCGGCTCAGCTTCGCGGAGCGATTGCGATCCTGCAGAAGATCTTCCGTTTTCGCACTTGTACCCTCGATATTGATGAGCATGATGAACGGTGGCGGTGGTTTCGTCCGTGTCTGCTGGCCAGCATCAACCAGTGTACCGCTCCCTGCAATCAGCGAATCAGCAAAGAGGATTATCGGGAAGACATTCGCCGGTTGAAGATCTTCCTGGACGGAGGCAAAGCCAGTCTTGTGAAGGAAATGGAGGCCTCGATGTTACAGGCTTCGAAGGAGCTGAAGTTTGAAAAGGCCGCTCGGATCCGTGATGAGATCAAATCATTGAAAGACCTGAGCCTGCGAGGAAACCTCGAGAGTCATGCGCAGCCGGAAGTGTTCTATATTGATCCTCAAAAGGGTTTGGCCGGACTGAAGAAGGTTCTGAAACTGGACCAGATTCCTCGACGAATCGAAGGCGTGGATATCGCACATATCCAGGGAAAGGATACGGTCGCCAGTCTTGTTCAGTTTATTGATGGACTACCATTCAAGCCGGGATACAAGAAATTTCAGATTCAGTCGGTCGAAGGCGTTGATGACTTTGCGTCTATGCGCGAAGTGATTACTCGCCGTTTTCGTCGGCTGATGCAGGAAGATGAGGCGTTTCCGGATCTGCTGTTGATTGACGGCGGTAAGGGACAGTTGAATGCAGTGATGGAGACATTTGAGGTTCTTGGCATCAAGCCGCCCACAACAATCTCGCTCGCCAAAAAGGAAGAGGAGATCTTTGTGCCGGGGCATTCGGAATCGATTCGTTTAAGTCGTCATTCGTTCAGCCTGCGACTGCTGCAATACGTTAGAGACGAAGCCCACCGGTTTGCTCAGAACTATCATCATCTGCTGCGTCGCAAGTCAACTTTTGAAGACAACCGCAAGGGGCCGCGGAAGAAGAAATCGTAAAGAAGCTGGCTCAGTGGACAAAGCCGTATTTCCCGCCGTAGTGCCCCCAATGAAAGGCGTCAGCAGTTTTCTTTTCAAGCTTTGGGCGGGCCGAGCAGAATAAGCATACTCGCATGCGCAATGTGGGCACCTCCGCACATTCAATTGTCATTCTGTCTCATTGCAAAGCGTCAGATGCCGTTTGGGCGAATGACCTGATCAGTGAACCGCTCGTCGTTTTCACGAAGCGAGGCACCGGTATGAGATTTGCCTTCTCTGGAATCTGTCGTTTTCTTGCAGTCACTCAAATTGAAGGAGAACTGCGTGAGCATTCATCACAAATCGCTGAAGCTGATCCTGGTGACCTTGATGGGCATCGGCGTTGAGCAGGAGGAGCAGTCTTCATCGGGTCCGCCTGTTTCGCTGACGACGGTTGTTTTTTCGAATACCAATCTTAGCAGCGTTCGTCGGCAACCGGAGACGGAGACGTGGTTCACGATCAGTCAGCCCGTTGTTATCACGCAGATTGAGACGTACCACTGGCCAACGTCTGAATCGCCTGCAGAGGGCACAATCTCGCTTCGCAATCGGTCTGGAGAAATTGTTGGCGAGTGGTTAGTAACGGGGGCCGCAAATGACTCAAACAGCAGAGCGCAGGTCAGGATTGTGTTGCCTCGCGTCGCGTTAGAGCCCGGCGAATATGTTGTGGTGGATTCGTGTCCTGAGACGTGGTGCTGGAACGAACAGTCCAAAGGTGGGATGGTTCAGATCAGAGGCCTGCTCAAAGAGGACAGTGCTTATCAGAGTCAGCCCCCGGCGGAGGGGATGAATCGTCTGATTGTCGCAGGGCTTCAGATGGACGTTCAGGCTTCGTGGGAGCCAGTGACCAGTCGCTCGGGAACAATCAGCTACCTTCGCATGAAATCCGCAGGCCATCCGGAGGTCAGACTTGAAGTGGTTCGAAGACCGAGCTTCGATTTGCTCCTGGGATCGTTGACGGAACGGGGGGCGGATCTGATGGACTTCCAGCAACAGACTGTTGCCGGTCGCTCGGCGACTGCCTACGAGTTTGCGGATTCGCAAAAGAAGACGACAGGCCTTCTCCTGGCTTTCAATGACCCCCTGATCGATGGGACATCGGCTGCTGTCCAGTGTGAGGCAGGAACAGATGACTGGAATCGCATCTCGGATCTTTTGAAAGCCATTACACCTTCGATTCGAATTGCACCTGACGCGCCGTCGCAGCCAACGACGGAAATGCCAGCCTCAGTGCCTTCAACAGGCGAAACGCCGGAATCAGAACCAGATTTCGTCTGGAGTGCTCCGGAATTAACCTGGGATGAGCCGGAGCGCTGGTACGTGCAGCCTGCTGGGCAATTCCGAATTCGCATTCCTGACGGCTGGTTCGTTGAAGAAGCGGTACGAAACAAAGTCGCCGATGCGGATTTCGATTCTCTGAAGGATCCCACCGGACAATTCGTGATGATTTGTTGCCGCAACGGAAGTTCAGTCTCGTCGGCGGACCGAGTCTTGACTCGATTCGCAGGAATGAAGCTGTACAACGAAAAAAACAGACGCTCGCAGGTCAGTTTCTTAACCGTCGGAAACGCAGAAGCTGTTCGTCTCGCTTATTTCACGAAGCAGACTCCGTCGTCCGCCATTACTCGCACAGGACTTGTGTTTAAGAACACGTTCTTCATCATTAATACAGTGGCCCCTGAGGAAGCCGGCCTCGAATCATTGCCGACCAATCTGCAGGCCATCATGGAGACTCTGGAGTTTGTCTCGGATCCACCAGTGGAGCCACCTATTGGCCCTCTTGGAAGGCAGCTAGGGGATTTCAAGACGCTCGCGGGACTCACAGAGGATTTCGGCATCACCGTTTTCGAACGAGGCGCCGTGGTACATGACATGGTTAACCATCTGGATATTCCTTTTCCTGTTCATGAGCTCGGCCATCCGGTCATGACCGCATGCAACGGGTTCCTGAACTCTGATCCAGAGAAGCGACAGCATATGGGCCAGCCACTGACGGGTGAGATGATCGTTTCAGACTATCGGCTCTGTCTTCAGTTGTTCGAGGGTGGATTTCTGATTCAGGATCCTCTGCAGCAGGAGGTCTTCATGGGGATGCACCCGAGAAGAGCACCCTGATAAACGGGGCTGAAACCATCGCCGTAACAACCGAGTCAACGAGGGATGAGTAAACATGAAACTGACTGGCCTGCGAACGATATTGATTACAGGGATGTTCTGGCTGCTGTCGGGATTTGCGAATGTTCAGGCTCAGGATGTGGGCAGCCTCGTGAAGGCATTTGAATCGAGCATGTCGATATCACCCGCCGCTCAGGAAGAGGCGGCGATTCGCCTATTGAAGAACTATAAAGACTACAAATCGCTTGTTGCGAATCACCAGGTCAGTAAAGAAACGGCGCGCGCACTGGACGATCATCTGGTTCGCATGACCCAGGAAGTCTGGGGTCAGGTCGCGAAACGCAATTCGGGGCTCAGCTATGTAGTTCCCGTGGGCACGCTCGGAGACCGGTCGAATCCAGAGTATATTCCCGGCAAGAGCGACAAAGATTTTATTCCGCGCGGATCTGGTGCCACTGAGGCTGCACAGGACTTCACCAAAGCCTTCGAAAGAAAGTGGGGAATCAAACCCGGCTCCGTTGATGTGAATGCACTCGATCCGACGAGTATCACGACATGGCCAGACCGGGTCGTCGCGGCGGCCGAATATGAGAAGTATAACACGCGTGGCGGAGTCGCGTGGCTGGAACGCGACATGTACGAGAAAAAACCCAATCTCTGGCAGTTCGATCCTCAGACTGGCGGCTTTCAGCAAACCAATTATACATCGCTGGTGAAAGAGGCACCGCCGCAGCTCACGGCCGCCGATGCACTTGGTTTCAACAGTGATAACCTGAAGTTTCGCAACGATCTGATTGCGAGATATGGCGACAATCCGGCCGATCTGGCCCTCAAGCAAGCAAAATACGATCTACGTAATGCTGAAGCATTTCGGCTGGCCGGGGGCGCACTTACCAAAGAAGAAGCTGAGCTCATCAGTGCAGCGCAGATGCTTCGGAAGGGCCGAAACGAAGCGGCGCTTGGCTGGATCATGCGCACGACCGGGAAAGCCGATCCGGAAGCCGCAATGGCGGCTTACCTGCGGGGCATGAATGAACTGTCAGAGAGGATGTCGAAAGAGATCATTTCTAATCACCTGTCCCTTATGGCGCGATCCGGCGCGAAGGGCTTGGCGCTCGAAGCGGAACTGGCAGCGGCATTGCGGAATCTCCCTCCCAAGTACCGCGCCGAGGTTCAGGAACAGGTCACGAAGCAACTTGGTGCGAGTCGGTGGAGAGAACTCAGCGAATTTGCCGATGCGTTTACGCAGCGTGTAATTGGATATGAAGCCCTTGATCAATTGGCTCGCGGCCGATTTGGAAAATCGTACAGTCAGCTGACCGCTGCCGAGAGAGCTTTGCTTCAGGAAACCGTAGCCACGGCAGAGGGTTACGCATCGAAACTGGCAAAAGCGGCTGGCATTTCTATCGCTGCGGCATTTGCGATCTATGCGATCGTCGAAGCCTACGACGCCCAGAAACAGGCAGGTGGTTCCGGAATGGCTGCTGCCACGGGGCGGGCCGCAATCGAATTGGTTCAGCTGGGCTATCCTCCTTTGGTTGCGGCAGAACTTCTTGGACGCTTGGGTGCTGGCATTGTTGGTCTGGGAATTTCAGCGTACAAGGATAGTGGCCTTGAAGCACTCTACAAACAGTTCCAGAGCGATCCCGGCAAAGACGTGGATATGTTGCTGAATACGTATGGCGTCGATCGGTACAGTTCGGGAGCACTGCGTCAGATGTCAATCGAGATGCGGCAGGAAAATCCACTGATCACTGACGCGGAAATCGATCAGCGTATTCGAACCTATTTCCTGCGCCGTTTTGCTCTGGAAGAACAGGGGAAGAAATTCGCAGATTTTTCAGCTCGGGCCGAGTCATGGATTCACAAGAACGAGATCCCACTGGTACCTGGAGGTGACTGGCTCAGTGCTCGATCGGATAACTCCGAATTGCTGAAGAAAGATCCCAGGCGATACTATCTGCTGCTGGGCACATTGATGCAGCATTATGAGAACATCAAGCAGCGGTTCCACGATGAGAACAGAGCCTTTACCGAGAGTGACATTTGGTATGAGCTTTATCAGATCTATCGCGGAGCAGCCGTGAATCCCGCCGAGTTTGCGGGCCAGTGGACGAAGGGAGGTCTGGTCATCACCGAATTACCGGTTCTGGCCATGATCAAGAAGGATTCGGAGATCCCGCGAACGTCGAAGTCCACCGATCCGGATCCTCTGGAAGGCTGTGATATTGCGGCCGACACAATGCCAGCACTCGAACAAGCGCTGAAGTCACTTCAGGGACAAATGCTGGAAATGAAGATGAATATGACTTGCGATCGGAACCCTGGTCAGGGCCGCGGTTCAATCCTGATCGTTCCTCCGAAGAGTCTGGGAAACAGCCCTGCGTCCTCAGAACCCATGAACTTCACCTGGCGGTTTACAGCGCCGTCGACGTTGACATGCGAAACGTCAATCAATGAGGGCAAAGCGATGATGATGATGACTGCTCAGATCAAGGTTGAGCCCACGCAATATACTCTGACCGGTACCTGGACGAGCTTCGCGACGTCAGATCCAAAGAAGACCGTATTGCTTTCAGGAACCTGGAAGGCCACAAAGGCGCGTGGGCAAGGTGCGAGCAAGCAACAGACGCCATCGAATACGCCTCAAAAATCCACATCGAAGAGTGGAAAGAAATAGGTGAACTGGTCAGCAGCGACTTCACAGGAACACAAACCAGAATGGTATCCTCACCGGGCGGCTATACTGCAATGATTGCGACGGCTCTGTTGGCAGTGATGGGCCTTGGCCTGCATCAGGCGCCGGCCTATCAAGTGCCGCGACTTCGACTCCTGCTTTGTTTGGCCGTTGCGGCGATCGCCAGTTTTCCCGGCGCGCGTGTTTGGTATCTTGCGACGCACCAGAGCACTTTGACCTTTCAACATCTGCTGGATCTTCAGATACATGGGCTTTCAATGTTGGGAGGCGGATTGTTAGCCGGGGCAGCAGGAGCAGCTGTTTGCCTCTTTGCGCGACTGCCGGTACTCAAGGTGGCCGATGCAATCACTCCCGGGATTTTGGTGGCGATGGCTTTGATGAAGCTGGGGTGCTTCCTGCGGGGATGTTGCTTCGGACTTCCGACCGAGCTCCCTTGGGGCGTTCGATTTCCACTTGAGAGTCCAGCGGCATTGCGACAACTGGAAATTGCTCCGTGGACAATCCTGACGGGGACAGCACCGATTCATCCGATTCAGTTGTACGAATCAGTCGGATACGTGACCGTCGCCGTGCAATTGCTTTGGATGCCGAAAACGTCACATCTCGGCCTCCGAGCATGTTTGGGGCTTGCGGCTATGCCAGTCATTCACGGCAGTTGTTTGCTGTTGAGGGACATTCCATCCGCCTCACGGATGGCAATGCAGTCGGGGCTCGTTGTTGATCTGCTGATTCTCACCACTGCTGTTGCCGCCTTAATCCATTGCTGGAGGCGAGAGTGTCGATGCGTGTCTCGAGCATCGTTGGGCAGTTTCCGGAAAACACAGAGGCAACACTGAAGTTTGCCGACATTCAGTTTGAAAGTGTGCACAAAAAACGGTATCAAACTGGGTATGAACGCGTCTTCCCAACACATTCCGAATGACTCAGCCGCTCCTTCCCGCCGTTCGATGATCGGCATGATGGGTGGCGGAGTCGGTGCGATTGGAATGATGTCGGCTTTGGGTCAGTCGGCGTTTGGTGACCTGAAGCCGTCGCAATTTCCGGGCAAGGCGAAGAGAGTCATTCATCTGTTTATGAATGGCGGTCCGTTTCAAGGGGACCTGTTTGATCCCAAACCGGATCTGCTCAAGTTTGCCGGCCAGCGGCCGCCGGAAGCCGATTTCAGGACGGAGAGGAAAACCGCCGGACTCTTGCCTTCGCCGTTTCGATTTCGGCAGTGTGGTGAATCGGGACTACCGGTCAGTGAGCTTTTGCCGCTGACGTCGAAATGCATCGACGACATGTGCATCATTCGTTCGACGTACACCAACAATCCGAATCACGGCCCCGCGTTGTTGTTGATGAACAACGGGACGATTCTGCCAACCAGACCCAGCATGGGTTCGTGGATGTCGTATGGGCTGGGGACAGAAAACTCAGATCTGCCTGCGTACATCGTATTGTGTCCCGGAAAGCCGGTTCGGTTCTCCATCCTGTGGACCAGCGCGTTTCTGCCGGGGTCTCATCAGGGGACGTATATCAATCATGCTGATCCCACTCCGGACAAACTGATTCCATTCCTGCGGAATGCAAATGCCTCGCGAGATTCTCAGGCTGCTCAAGTCGCTTTGATGAGTCAGCTCAATCGGCTGCATCTGGAACGTACAGGTCCGGACGGCCAAATGGAAGGTCGCTTGCAGGCGATGGAGACGGCCTTCCGCATGCAGTTCACAGCCACAGACGCGTTCGACCTTCAAAAAGAAACGCAGGCGACTCGCGATGATTACGGCACCGGGCATTTTGCCAATGGTTGCTTGTTGGCTCGAAGACTGAGCGAACGAGGAGTCCGGTTCGTTCAGGTGTATTATGGCAATGGTCAGCCCTGGGATACTCATAGCGATCACAACAACAGCACGACAAATCTTTGCAGAGACATCGATCGTCCGATTTCGGCGTTGCTTCGCGATCTGAAGCAGCGTGGTTTGCTGGATGAGACGCTGGTATTGTGGGGCGGTGAGTTTGGCCGAACACCGACTTCCGAGAATGGGAACGGTCGCGACCATAATCATTACGGATTCACCACCTGGATAGCCGGCGGTGGAATTCGAGGCGGCATGACTTATGGTGAGACCGACGACTTCGGTTTCCGAGCGGTGCACAATCGAGTTCACGTCCATGACCTGCATGCAACGATTCTGCATCAGTTGGGAATCGATCACGAAAAATTAACGTATCGATATGCGGGCCGGGATTTCCGGCTGACCGATGTCGCCGGCCGCGTGATTCAGGAAATTGTCACGTAGCGGCTTCGACGTCGCTGAACGCATTTGGACGCAGATGTTGCTGACGGGACGATGTTCTGCGGACTATTCCCTTTAGACTGCTGCAGCCCGCTGCAG
>JBIIIF010000127.1:0-19189 GCA_044235005.1 Planctomycetaceae bacterium
TTTTCTCCCGACACGTCCAGTCTGGTCATTATGAAGGACGAGGCTGAGCTGGCACTGCCAGTTGATCAGGTTGCATCACTTGTCCTTGCGGTTGATGAGAATGCTCCAATCGCAGCCCGTGGTGCAACTCATCTGGCCTGGGCTGACGGGGGCTTTGTGTCGGGCACGTTGGTTTCGATTGCGGATGGTCGCGCCGTGTTGCGACCTTCGTATTCCGAGTCGCCCTTGAGTTGTGATCTCAACAATGTTCTGCGACTGGGGCTAACTCCGGGCCAGAAGGAGTCTGCTCAGTCAGACCGGCTGTTTCATGCGGGTGGCTCGCTGCTGGGAAGTCTGGTGGTTGATGGCGAGGCTGACACACCGATCCAATGGAAGCCACTGGGGGGCCTGAACGCTTCAACGCTGAAGAATGGTGGCGATGCACGATTTGTGCGAGCCGAGGGCATGAAGCACTTTTCAGAGAATCCCGAAATGCTGGCCAGCTTTCCGGACGTCATCTATCTGAAAAACAATGACGTACTGCCGTGCCGTGTTGAGGGTTGCACTGAGGATCAGATTCAACTCGCACTGCCATTTAGTGACGTGAAGTCGTTTGCTCGAGAACACATCAAGGCGGTCGAGCTTTCCGGAACCGGGCGAATTCATCAGAGAGGATTCGGAGCCGAAGGCTGGCGCGGCGTGGCTTCGCAGAAGGTGCCGAAGAAAGCCGTGGCGGATCACGAGAAGTCCGGGAAGACTGACGAGGCCGCGTCAACGGAAAAGCCTGCGACGTCAGACAAGCCACCAGCGAAAGATCGGCCAGCCGTGGCAGATCATGAGAAGCCCGGGATGGTGGAAGCCATCGTTCTGCGTGGTAACGCGTCGGTTTCTCATTCGTCAATTTTGACAGGCGACACGGTTCGCTTTCATATGAAATGGCCCGTGCAGTCTTACGCCAACATGACGGTCTCATTGTTTGGTTCTGGAACTCGCAAAGATGAAAGTTCAACACATGTTTCTTTCTCCCTGATGCAGACCAATCTTCAGGTTCTTGATCGACTGCCGCCTCAGAACCAGATGTTCTTTCGAGGCTTCGGCGGACAGAATGCCGAAGAGATCATTCGCGCAGCCAGCGGTGAAGTGGACGTGCAACTCGTCGCTCGCGATGGCAATCTGATGGTTTCGATTGATGGCAAACAGGTCAAGACCATCAAGCTGAATCCCGACGGAGCCGGATCAAAAGGACTGGCCTTCAATGCGAATGTCACGATGACGGGGCGAGTCATCATGAATGGTATGGTTCAGCAATCGAACGGTGACGGCGTTGAGATTTCGAAATTCGAGATCGATAACATGTCAGGTGCATCGATTCGTCAGTTTATCGAAGAGGAAGCTCGTCTGGCGACGCTGACAGTTCCTCGATTTCGACGCGACAATCCTCCGACGCATGTACTGATCGCAGCGAACGGAGACCTGCTGCGAGGACAATTGAAGTCGATTCGCGAAGCTGACGTGCAGTTTGAATCCCGCCTCGAGACATTGCGAATCGATCGTTCGAGAGTTGCTGCAATTGTCTGGCTTGATCCACCAAAGAAGGATTCGGGCAAGAAAGTTGAAAAAGCCGCTGCAGAAAAGTCGACTTCTGATCAAGCGAAGGCCGCCGCTGCCGCGGGACAAAGCAAAGTTGCACCAGTCGTGTCTGAAGCTACCGTCGAAGAGGATTCTGAGAACGGCTTCGTAATGGGCGATGAAGAAGAGTCCGGAATGCAGGCTCTGCTGGCCGATGGCTTCAGCATTACCATGACACCAGCTCGACTGGAGAATGGTCAGATCAGAGGCCACTCGAAGCTGCTGGGCGATTGTGCGTTTCCCGCCGCGACGATCAGAGAATTGTTCCTTGGGGATCCGGAAAGTCGCACAAACATCGCAGCGTTTGATCAATGGATCGCACGGAATGCTCAGGAACCGGATTGGGATATCGCGGCCGAGTCAGGCGGTACTTCGGAAGGAGCCGCGATGATTGGTCAGGTCGCGGATGATTTTGAACTATCATTACTGGACGGTTCAAAGTTCCGTTTGAAAGACCATGCCGACAAAATCATCGTTCTTGATTTCTGGGCCACCTGGTGCGGTCCATGCGTTGCGGCTCTGCCGGATTACATCGCAGCAACTTCCGAGTTTGATTCGTCGAAGGTCATCTTTGTGGCTGTGAATCAGCAGGAAGCTTCGGACCAGATTCGAGGCTTCCTGACAGAACGCAATCTGTCGCCGATTGTGGCTCTGGATCGTAGCGGAGCAATCGGGCAGCAGTTCAAGGTGTCGGGTATTCCGCACACCGTAATCCTGGGAAAAGGCAATGTGATTGAAGATGTGCACGTCGGCTATCAGCAGGGCGGCGGCGAATCGATGCAGATCGCCATCGAGCAACTGCTCGATGGCACCTGGAAACGCCCCACTCCGGAAGCTGCTCCGGCCAAACCAGCAGCGCCTCCGAAAGATCCGATTTAAGTTGTCGTCGATACGTGTGGGCCGCGGTGCGACTCAAGTAGGTGCTGCTTGCCGAGCAGGACTTTCGCCGAAAGGCAAATCCTGTGTGCATTCTGATATATTTCAGCCGGCCCTGATTCGCTTCCTGCACTCAGATCGCGGCTGACAGTTCTTACTTCGTCACCGGCATCTCATTCACATACAACTTCACGTTATGAGTTCCCCGGCCGCCAGCGACGATGTCGGGCCGGTTGTCGCCGGTGAAGTCAGCAACGATCAAGTCTTCAGTTGCCATACCGCCAGCATCCAGAATGTGGCGAGTCCATTCACTCCCATCCGCTGATGGAGAATAGACGCTGACGCCGAATTTCTCAGGTGTATCACTGTGACCGAAAGCAATGTCGTCAGAGCCATCGCCGTTAAAATCGGCGGTCCATAGCGCATGGCCTCGGCGAAAGCCTTGATCAATCACCTTGCGTTCCCACTTGCCGTTCGCAGACTTGGGCTCCAGATAAACGGCCAGATGATCTCCGTGCATGGGTTCCACGGATGCCAAAAATCGTTGACCATTCTTGAGGAGGCCGATCTTCACTTCGCCGGCTCCGTTGAGATTTGGATCGGCGTTGCCCGTGATGCCGTCGCCAAGTCGGACCGCTGTCCAGTCGCTTCCTGTACGAGCCACCAGCGACACGCCTTCTCGGCTGGCGGTGATCGTGTCGACGGTTTTGTCGCCATCGAAATCCACGTGCCAGTGATTGTGCATACGATTCAGATCGCCATTCAGAACAGTCCCCGGCCAACGTTCCGTGGCGGGGTTTGCCGGGATCTCATAGGCCAGCAATCGCACACCGTTACCGACACTGGCGTTCAATGGTGAAATCACCAGTTGAGGTTTCCCGGTGCCGAGCACATCGGCCCAACGCATGCGATGGACGTTGGTTTCTTCGCCAATGGCCGCGACCTGCCAGAGTGCATTCGGATCTGCAGTTCGACGGATCCAGTGCAGAGTTCCCGTCTTCGTCCATCCGGCACCGATCGCAAAATCCACCTGGCCATCGCCGTCGATATCGTGAGGAGCAATGCACACGTTATCGAGCGGAGTCTGGTCCTGCAGAATGACATGAGCTTTCCACGACGGCTGTTCGTACCAGACGACTCGATTTTCCGTCAGTGCCACGATGTCCTGATCTTTGTCACCATCCACGTCCGCGATCGTCACCGCATAGCAGACCTTGCCAACATTGGGGTCGATGACTTTCTCGGTGAAGGTTGGGAAATTGCCGGCCAGTGCGGTTGCAGAGGAAAGTAAAATTGCAGTTGGGGTTGTCAGGAGGCGGCGAAACATAAAATTGCTCCATGGAGTGTTTTTGAGGCGGGTAATCGGCGGGCTTTTCACGGCCACTATCGAAGTCAGTGGTTGTCATGATTTCTCCTGGAAACCGTGCCGCGTATGATAGCGAGCAAAGCAGGTATGCAGGAATCTTCGAGAGGCAATTGATTCCAGTCGGCTCCGGAATTACAACCTGCAGTTTGGCTGACATTCGACGAGTTCCCGTCGGCGGAGCGACGGGGGTACGGTACACCCGTCGCTCGGCCGACGGGCTTAGTTTGCTGTGGTGCGCATGGAGTTTTTATCGATGGTTCCTGAAACCTCTTTCAGATATCGCCGCGTTGCTGGATTGTTGCTGTTCGTGGGGCTTGTGCTGTTGCCGCCGGGAGTTACGTCGGCGTTTGCTCAGGATGTGGCAGCTCTGCAGTGGTTTAGAGCCGAGGTTCCCGAAGGAGCGGCGAGCGGGCAGTTTCGCTGGGCGATCGATCCTTCTGCTGTGGATTCTGAGTCCGCTGAGCTGACGATCGTGACCGACGAACACTGTTCGCTTTATGTCAATGGCCAGCGAATCTTGAAGAACGTAGCTCTGAAACAGTTAGACGGAAATGTTGAAGCTGCGGGCTACAACGTTCGTTCGTTGCTGCGACAGGGACGTAACCTGATTGCCGTCGAAGTCAATTCGGAAGACAAGGTGGCTGTCTTTGGTCTGTCACTGAGTGCTCGTAAGGGCAATGATGTACGAAATATTGGCGGAGGCTGGAAGAAAGCTCCGGCGATGCCACCGGTTGGCTGGCAGCAGACCGACTTTAACGATCGAGACTGGCCGGAAGTGAAAACAGTCGCGGATGAACCCGGCAACCGCTTCAAAGTTTCAATGCCAACAGCCTTCGCGGCTCCGGTGATTCCCGCCAAGGCACGCACGGCTCCGTTTCACTTCGAAGATGGCGACCGAGTTGTCTTCGTGGGTGCGACGTTCTTTGAGCGGGCTCAGTTGTCGGAACATCTGGAAGCGACTCTCGCCGGCACGCTCGGCAACAAGCGTGTGATATTTCGAAATCTCGGCTGGAGTGCCGACACAACTTATGCGGATTCGCGAGGCATCTTTGATCGGCCGGAAGTAGGATATCTCCGCATGGTCGAACATATCCGTGCGGAAGAGCCAACAGTCGCCATGATCTGTTACGGCCAGAATGAAGCTTTGACGGCGGGACTGACTCCGGAACAGTATTCAGATCAGCTCGGGCGTTTGTTGGATGAACTTACAGCTTCCGGAATAGCGTGCGTTCTGGTGTCGCCTCATGAACTGCTTCCAGCGGCACCACCAGTTCCATCACCATCGCGTTTCAATTCGAGAATCAAGGTTTACTCGGAAACAACTGGTAGTATTGCTCAATCACGTGGTCTTCTGTTTGTTGATCTCTTCACCGGCTTCACGAAGCAATTGCGAGATATCGATTTCGCGATCAACTCCTGCTACAAGATGCCACCGGAGATTGAAGAGAAAAGAGGATCTTCAGACTCCCCATCGAATTGGATTTTCCATTCGCTGGCTGAGAACGGTATGCATTTCACCGACTACGGTTATGCATGTGCCGCGATTGTCTTTCGAGATCGCCTGTTGAACATCCCTGCGAATTTGCCCGTTGTCGAAGTGGATGACTCAGCCAAAACCGTGACCAGCTCCGATGCAGAAATTCGTAATATCAAATGGAATCCTGACGACAGCACAATGGTCAGTTTTGAGGTGCAGGAGAAGATGTTGTCTTCGCTTCCTCTGGTCATCAGCGCGGGCGCCGCGAGTGCAAAAGACGTTGCCTTGAACGGCGGAGTAATCTCACTGGGCGAAGCGTCGCAGGAACTCAGTCAGCGTTCGTTCCTTGCCGCCAAAGACAGCCAGTTCAAGCAGGGCCGATCTTTTGCAACTGAGGTGAATCCTCAGTACGAAGCAATGCGGAAGCTGCTGTTGAAGAAGAACGAGTTGTACTTCCACCGCTGGCGACCACAGAACATTACGTATCTGTTCGGTTTCCGAAAGCACGAGCAGGGAAACAACGCGGCCGATATTGCCAAGTTCGATCCGTTTATTCAGAGCCTCGAAAAGCAGATTCACGAACTCCAGCAGCCACAGTGGCGCACGGTGGTTCTGAAGACGGGGAAGTAGTTCAGGATCCAGGTGCAATTTTGAAGCGGCACGGCGCGAGCCGTCCGGTGAGGATCTCGTAGTGCTTGCAATTGAGGGACGCATTGATTTTTGTCGAATCACTCACCGGAGGGCTCGCGCCCTTACGCTTCAGGTTGAGTACGAAAATTCTACGCCATCCCTGATGACGATCTGGTTCGGCCTGCGTACACTTCTGCATTCTGATTCTTTGAACTGTCCTGTTTTGTTTTAGACATCCCAATGCCTTCAAATCTCACCGACGCACAACATGAAGCGGTGGAGCATTTTGAAGGGCCGCTGATGGTGCTGGCCGGGCCTGGCTCCGGCAAGACCCGCGTGATTACTCATCGAATCGCCCGCCTGCTGGAACGCGGTGTGACTCCGGAACACATTCTCGCGCTGACGTTTACGAACAAAGCGGCTCGCGAGATGCAGGAGCGAGTTGAAAAGCTGCTGGGGGGGCTGCGAGTTCGTGTCAGTACGTTCCATCGTTTCTGCTCCAGGATTCTGCGGCGATTTCCCGAGCATGTGGGGCTGAAGAATAACTTCACGATCCTCGATCATTCTGATCAGGTCTCCATTATTCGGCACATCATGAAAGAGGAAAAGCTGGACGGGATGTTTCATGAGCCCGGGCGAGTTCTGGGTCGTATCAGTCGTGCTCGCAACGAAATGATCACCGCCGAACAGTTTCGGCAGCAGTTTGAGCAGCGTCCCGGGAATCCGCTGGATGCCATTGTCTATCAGGTCTTCCCGCTGTACGAAGCTCGCGTTCGGCAACAGAACGCTGTCGACTTCGACGATCTGCTGCTCCATGTGGTCAGGTTGATGGACGATGAGCCCAACGTCCGCGAGCAACTGGATCATTACTTCCGCTTTATTTTGGTCGACGAGTATCAGGATACGAATCTGGCTCAGTATCACATCGTGCATGCGATGTCGCAGATTCATCCCAATCTCTGCGCGACAGGAGATCCGGATCAATCAATTTACGGCTGGCGTGGAGCGAGGCCCGGGAATATCTCCACATTTGAACGAGACTTTCCGGACGTTCATATCGTCTCCCTGGATCAGAACTTTCGCAGCACACAACGCATCGTGAAGTGTGCCGATCAGTTGATCTCGAACAATCGTCGACCGCATCGCGGCAAGTTGATGACCGAGAATCCGGAAGGTGAACCGGTTCGTCTGTTGTTGTTCGAAAATCCCGACGCTGAAGCCGACGGTATTGCGGAAGAGATTGCAGCTCAGGTGGCCTCCGGAGCTCGCAAGTATTCTGACTTTGCCATCTTCTATCGTGTCAACGCGTTGTCACGGTTGCTGGAAACGGCGTTGAGTCGACATGCGGTTCCCTATCAGGTTGCCGCTGGATATTCGTTTTTCGAACGAGCCGAAGTTCGCGATCTGATTGCTTATTTGCGGCTGATCGAGAATGAATCCGATGATGCCGCGATGGAGCGAATCGTCAATCGGCCTGCTCGAGGAATCGGTAATACCACATTGCTCAAACTGCGGAACTACGCAGACAAGCATCGCATCAGTCTGTTCACTGCCGCTCGTGAAGTACGCAGCGTTGAAGGTATTACACCACGAGTTCGCAAGGCCGTGGAAGGCTTTACGGATTTGATCAACAAACTGCACGAGCAGTCCGCTGAAGGTCGAGTGTCCCCGCTGATCGAACGTCTGATCGCCGATATCGACTACATGTCACTGTGGCGAGACGATGACGAAGAAGAAGCGGATGTTGATCGCGCAGCCAACGTCCACGAACTGATCTCAGCGGCTCGACAGTATGATGCCCTGTCAGAACAGATGGGTGAGGAACGTGATGAAGCAGCAGCAGGCATGCCGACGTTTTTGATGGAAGACGATCGAACGTCGTTGCAGGGATTTCTGGAACTCGCCACGCTGGCTAATGAAACCGACAATCTGGATGCGAGTCAGGGCAGCGTGACCTTGATGACTCTGCATGCATCGAAGGGCCTGGAGTTTCCGTCGGTCTATATCATCGGGATCGAAAGTGGCCTGATTCCTCATGAACGTGCCGTCACGGATGGCAATGTTTCGAGTTTCGAGGAGGAGCGTCGTCTGCTGTTCGTCGGGATCACTCGCGCGATGCAGAGCCTGACATTAACGCAGGCATCAGAGCGAACATTTCGCGGCATGCGACGAACGACGATTTCCAGTCCGTTCATCGCGGAACTGCAGGGTGTGATTGATCGCAAAGCATCTATGGCAACGCCTCCACCGATCACCGCCGCGATGCTGGATGAACGTCTTGAGCAGGCTCGGCGAAGATTTGAGGCGGCTCAGAAGATCGGTGATCGCAAGCTGATTATGACAGCAGCGGAGTTGGCGGCGAAGAAAGGTCTTCCTGATGCCGCAGCCACCACGGATTCTCCCGGCGCATTTCAGTTTGCGATGGGCATGCAGGTCCGTCATCCGCGATATGGTCGAGGAGTTGTGACTGAGCTCTCTGGCGGTTCAAGCCGAGCCACGATCAGCGTGCAATTCGAAAACGATGGCCAGACTCACACGTTTGTCGCCAGCCGCTGCCCGCTGCAACCCGTGGGTCTGCCGTAAACGAAGACTACGCCAGCAGCTTCTCAACGACGTTGCCAGCCACGTCGGTCAATCGGAAGTCGCGTCCCTGGTGACGATAGGTCAGACGCGTGTGGTCCAGCCCAAGGCAATGCAGAATCGTCGCCTGCAGATCATGAACGTGGATCCGATCTTCGATGGCGTGGTATCCTAGTTCGTCGGTCTTGCCGATCGTCGTGCCTGCCTTGATGCCGCCGCCAGCCATCAAAATCGAGAAGCCAAATGGGTGGTGATCTCGGCCTTCTTTCCCCGGATTGATGCCTCGTCGAATTTCATGCATCGGCGTTCGCCCAAACTCGCCGGCCCAGATCACCAGAGTCTCATCCAGCAGACCTCGCTGTTTCAGATCCTGAATCAGACCTGCTGCCGGAAGGTCAGTCATGTCGGTGTTCTTCTTGAGATGGTTGGTCAGATCCGAATGATCGTCCCACGTAGAATGGTACAACTGCACAAATCGCACGCCACGTTCGACCATTCGCCGAGCCAGAAGACAGTTCGATCCGAACGGGCGAGTCATGTCCTGATCGAGACCGTACAACGTTCGAGTCGCCTCAGTCTCCTTCGAAAAATCAACCAGCTCCGGGGCTGCCGACTGCATGCGGTAGGCGAGTTCATAAGCTTCGATTCTCGCGGTGATTTCCGGGTCGCCAGTTTTTTCAAATCGAGCCGAGTTTAGTCGAGTAATTGCTTTCAGCCGTTGTAACTGCATCTCGACAGACAGACCGTCCGGATTCGATAAATGCAGAATCGGATCGCCCTGATTTCGGAACGTGACTCCTCGATAATTCGACGGTAGAAATCCGTTGCTCCAGAGTGCCGTGCCGCCGTCAACACCTTCTCCCGAATTGGACAAGAGCACAACAAAGCCCGGCAGGTTCTGAGATTCGCTGCCGAGGCCGTACGTGACCCACGAACCCATGCACGGGTGCCCAAACAGTGTGGACCCGCACTGCATCAGCAACTGACCAGGATCATGATTGCTGGTGGTTGTGTACATCGATCGGACCATGCAGAGATCATCCGCACAAGAACCAAGATGCTGCACATAATCCGAAAACTGCATGCCAGATTGCCCATAGCGTCGAAAACTACGCGGGCTGCCGAAGCAGCGTGCATCACCCTTTATGACCGGGTCGGCCAATGTTTCCAGAAACGAGGACGGGACCGCTTGTCCGTGCAATTGATTGAGTTTTGGCTTGGGATCGAACAGGTCCAGATGACTGGGGCCACCCGACATAAAAATGAAGATGACGTTCTTCGCACGAGGAGAAAAATGCGGCCCGGTGATGGGTGATGACTGGCCATCCGCTGCCAGCATTTGACTTAGAGCGATCGAGCCAAATCCAAAGGCTGAACTCTGAAGAATTGCACGACGATTCAGTCCGGGCTGCAGGTCCATGGAAACAACTCCTCGACTCAAAAAATGCCGTTGGCATTTTCGGTGACTGGCATAAGAAAGAGCGACTGACAGAACCGGAATTGCCTCCCGCTTTGATCGTGGAGTTACTCCAGAGGTGGGCGAGCAGGGGGGACTGCGCGGATTTGTCAGAGCCTCCACGAGCGTGCTTGTGGAAAGACACGCAGGCATTGCACCATGGAACAGGAACGCCGTCAATCAGAACGAAGCCATCATACCATCGCAGGGGCAGTCATTGTGTTCTCAGTGTCGTGTACCGCGAATTCTTTTGTGCACCCCGTTGCTGACAGGCCCGGGGTTTACTCAATGCCAGGCTGTTGGTTATGGGTTAACCTGTTGGTCATGGGGCCAACTGAACAAAAGGTTGCCTCTGAACAATTCAACAACTGTGAGAGGCACTCCACGAGTTTCGACTTACTTCGCTGGATTTCTTCGCCCCTCGCCCACCGGAAGGCAATTCAAGGCTCACCGCAAATACAGTGAACGCAGGACTGCGATTCAGTCTGTCTCAATCGGTGGCTTGTGTGCACATGTCTGATTTGCGGCAGGATTTCTCTTCAACAGTGAATGGTCAGTGAATCGCAGGCTGCTGAGGGAACCAACTGCAGACCGTTCAATCACTGAACCAGCATCAAACGACTTCGGCCGCTCGGGCCAGATCTTCGTCATTGCCGGCGACAATCAGGGCGTCAGATTCCTTCAGAACGGTGTCCGGGTCTGATGTGAAGGACATCTTGTCGGACAGAACATCGTGAATCGCCACGACCGTGATCCCGTAGTTTTGTCTGAGAGCCAGTGCTCGCAATGTTTTGCCATTCCAACTGGAAGGAACTCCCATTTCCTGAATGCTGAACCCTGTGCCAATCGAAACGTAGTTCAGCAGGCCAACTCCTGACATTCGCTTGCCCAGACTCAGGGCGGATTCTCGCTCCGGGAAAATCGTTTCGGAAACGCCCATTCGTTCCATCACTCGTGCATGGTCGCGAGAAATGACTTTCACGTACACATCGCGAATGCCCAGGTCATGCAGGGCCATCGTTGTAAGAATACTGGCCGTAATGTCATCGCCGGTACTGACGACAGCCGCATCGGCACCTTTAACACCCAGACGTTCGAGGGTTCGAATATTCTTGGCGTCGCCCACGGCCGCACGTGATACATACGGAGCGACTCGATCAACCGACTCCTCGTTCATGTCGATAGCGATGACTTCATGCCGCTGCGAAAACAGAGATTCTGCCACGCTGGAACCGAAATTCCCCAGTCCAACCACAACGAATCGTTTCATCGCTTACCCCACCACAACATCTTCATAAGCATATCGAAAATCTTTGGACCCGGCGCGAGGCACAGTGAGTGCTGCCGCGAGAGTCAACAGGCCGACTCGTCCAAAGAACATCAGCAGAATCGTGGTCCATTTGCCGACCACGGAAAGTTTTGCAGTGATTCCCATCGACAAGCCGACCGTATTGAAAGCACTGATCGCCTCAAACATACACTCGGTCAGCACGCTGCCGTCAGGCTTGAGATGGCCTTCTGACATTGTCAGCAGCAGAATTCCCAGCAGCGAAACCGCCGCAGCAATCGTGAATAACCCAACGGCACGTGACGATGTTTCTTCGGGAATCGAACGATACCAGATCGAGGTCGTCTGCTGACCTCGCAGTTTGGACCACGCCATAATGACCATCAGAGCAAGCGTTGTCGTCTTAATTCCGCCCGCCGTCGATCCTGGAGAACCACCAACGGCCATTAGCAGCATCGTGACCAGATTGGAACTTTCAGCGGCTTTGCCGTAGTCGATCGAATTGAACCCGGCGGTGCGAGTCGTCACGCTCATCATCAGACCATTCACGATCTTATGATGAACAGGCAGTTCATTGAGTGTTCTGTCCCATTCCAGAACTGTCAGTACAACCCAGCCGCCGACAATCAAAACCGCCGTCGTGACGATCACAATTCGACTCTGCAACGACATTCGAAATGCTCTTCTGGCACGACGAGACTTCACGATCTGCAGCAGTTCTTCGTGAGTCAGAAAGCCGAGTCCTCCAAGAACGATCAAACCACAAACGGTGATCAGGATCATCGGCGACTGCTGAAATCCCATGAGATTATCAGAGAACGTCGAAAACCCCGCATTGCAGAATGCACTGATCGAATGAAACACCGCAGGCCAGAGGGCTCCCTGCCATCCAAGCGTCGGAACCCAAAACGCATAGAGCAGAACTGCCCCAACGGCTTCAAAGATCAGCGTGTAACGCACGATGTTCATTGTGACCTGACCGGCCGTCAGATGAAGCTCCGTATCCGGAGTGAAGATGCAGAGCTCTTCTTCTCGCAGTGACAATCGCTTACCCAGGGCGGCAATGATCAAGCTGGTGAAAGTCAGGATGCCGAGTCCGCCAAACTGGATCAGCAACAGGAGAACAACTTGTCCCTGAAAAGTGAGCACTGTTCCGGGATCGATGACCGCAAGTCCTGTCACACAAACGGCACTGGTGGACATAAACATTGCATCGACCCAGCCCAGAGGTGCAGCCGTCGTATTGCCCGGGATCAGCTTCAGTGCAGCCCCACCCGCGGCAATCAACAGCGCAAACGAAGCCACGAACATCTGTGGCGGCGTGATCTTTTGCCAGATCGCCAGCCGACTGCCCTGAGGTAATTCCCATCTCGTCTTCGCGCTTTGTCGAAACATGCAGGCCATATCCTAGATGACACGACGATCCGATTGAAGCGCATGGCGAATAGAATTCTGTTGCGTCAGGGACGAAACTTTAGCCGGTTTGCCGCGTAATCAATTGATCCAGTTCAACCCTCAGTTTCGACAGGATTTCATGATAAAGAAACGCTCCGAGACTCTCCTTGCCACGTTTCAGGTTAACATGCGTCGGTCCACACCAGAGCCCGAGATCAGCGTCGTCAGTCTCGCCCGGGCCATTGACGCGACAGCCCATCACGGCAATCGTGATCTTGTACTGTTCGGCATACCGAGTCATATCACGAACCTGCTCGGCCAGTTCGATAAACGCTTCGTTCTCTACTCGTGAGCAACTCGGGCAACTGATGATGTTGAGCGTCTTCAGTCCGTAATCCACGACGCTGCGAACGCGACCGGCCGCAATGTCATCCAGAATCTTTCGCCCTGCAGCAATCTCTTCGGCCTTGCGATTGTTGGCAACTGTCAGTGATACTCGAATGGTGTCACCAATCCCGCGACTGATCAACTGCTCGAAAGCGATCCGAGTTTTAATGATGCCATCCGGCGGCATACCGGCTTCGGTGACTCCCAGATGCAGAGGAACATCGGGACGCTTCTCTGCAAATCGCCGGTTGACTTCAATCACCTTCTGCGGGTCAGAGTCCTTCAGGGAAACGCAGTACCGAGTAAACCCGAGTTCATCCAGAAGCTGGCAATGCTCCCACGCACTTTCCAGCATCGGCGAGATGGAATCGTGCTCGTCAAATTTCGATTTCACATCCGGGTCAACTGAACCACAGTTCACGCCAACTCGCATTGCGCAGTCATTGTCCTCGGCAACCTTCACGAGATACCGAACTTTGTCCTGCCATGGTTTCGAACGTTCGTGATGATAAAGGTGTCCGGGGTTGTAACGAATCTTGTCGACATACGGGGCGATCACTTCCGCAAGCCGATAGTTCTCCTGCAGATCAACCGACAGGTTGCCTTTGACCTGCCGCCGAATCTCCATCAATGCTTCCGCTTCCTTCTGATTATCGATGGCCACTCGAACGACATCTGCTCCGGCCGCAACAAGATCGTTGATCTGACGAACCGTCGCGTCGATGTCAGTTGTCTTCGTCGCGGTCATACTCTGGACCGCAATCGGCGCGTCGCCGCCTATAAAGCGATCTCCAACAGCGATGCGGCGAGTCGGATTGCGGACGATAGTGAACTTTGTGTCGTTGGTCATAATTCGTCTGTGTTGAAAGGTCTATTGTTTCGCGTCACTTGCGTGGCGATTCGCTGTTCTGGTAGGTCCTGCCTGCCGGGCAGGACTTAGCGGCTTGCACACGCTGGAACAGTCGAAATTCGGCGGAATTGTAAACGACATGCACCTACGGTTCGCCTATCGGCGAAAATCTTTTCCGGCAGAAAGGACCTACAAATAAAACCCCCTGAACTCACCATCTCCTACGCCCCAGCACCCGATAATGCTGGGGTTTGTTAACCACTCTGCATAGTTTGAACAGTCTTCTTTCCTGAATATTCTAATGCAATACGATCGCTCGGCCAGGGCTGGCGTGAGCGTCTCGAATACGAACCGGGGCAAACAGGAAAAACGATTTTTCAGGAACTTTGCCCACATTGTTCAGAAACTCAATCCCGACCATATCAGCACTGCCCAGAGCCCAGTAAGTCATCAAAGCTCGTCGCGGATCCACACCACCCAGATCCGGAGCATCCGTCGCCACGCAACGAATTCCCCTGCTCCGCAGGTATTGAATCGCCTCTGGCCCGGGAACCGGCCAGCCCTCGGCCTTTCCTGCCAACGGATCCGCCCAGACTCCTTTATCATCCGGTGCTGGTTTCAAGTGCTGATCAACGTGTCCCGTTTGAAAGATCACGATCTGCCAAGGAAGAAATTCCCCATGAGCTTTCTCATAGTCCTTCAAATGGTCAACGGTCACTTCCGGTGATGAAGGCCACTTTGCACGATCCGTTGTCCCAACCAAAGATCGCACATCAACGACTCTTGCATCCCCGCAAGTCCATTCCAGCGGCACTTGTTCCGTCGTTCGTGAACTGAATCCACGTTTGCCATAGCGATTTTCATACTCTTCAAGCCACCCTCGTACCTGCGGCGAATATTCGACCGCCATTCCTTCTGGCGGCAAGGCGAACGATGGCGTGACCAAATGAGTGCCCGCCGTCGCATCCATCAAATGCGTATGATGCCATAAATCCAGATCGGGCGAATACAGGAAATCGACCTTCACGTAGACCTGGCGATGTCGCCCAGCCAGCGTTCCCGGATTGGTGACCGGCAGCTTCATCGACAGCGTTGGCGACAAATCAACGGCCCGCTTGTTACGAGTCGACTCAATCAACCGCTTCGGCAGCTCGCCGCCGACAATCGCAAACACGCGAGTTTCAGAGTACATGCCGTCTGCATGTTTCGGACTCAGCATGCAGTAAAAAGCCCCTGTCGGAGGCAACTGACTCAAGTTCGTCGCACCTTCCGTCCAGATCATGCCATGCCGTAGTCCGGCGTAATGAGTCGGCTCGGCCAGATTCGGCATCGGCCCCATGCTGGCACTGTCGGTGCCGAGAGTCATGACTCCGCGAGTCGCCAGGAACTCCATTGTCTCGGGGCCTGGATCCGGATATCCCGGAGCAAGACGATCCACGACATCGGCGATGTAGCGATGTCCATCCGGAAACGGGCGATAGTACTTATCTGAATAGTCACTGCGAAACAGCACAACGTCGCCGAATCTGAGCTGTCGATGCTGCTTCTCAAACGCTTCCACCTGAGCTGGCATAACGAGCGGACTCACGCCGTTGGGAGCTTTGTCGAGCATTTCTCGCACATCCACCACGCAGGCTTCGCCGCCGAATTGCCAGGCTTCAATCTTGTCCGTGAAAGCCAGACCAAGTGGTCCGGACTTTTCGCGATTGAGTTCCGGACGCACAACGGAATGTGGTGGAACATCCATCTGCGTTCCTGTGTTTCCGTCGATCAGCAGCACGTCGATATTGAACGGACTGTTTGGCCCGATCGTCTTTTCTTGAATCAGTTGAAAGCGGGGAAACGGATGAGTCGGCCACGTCGCTGGATACTCAGGAGCCACCAGCAGCGAACAATCCACGAACCGGGTTTTGCTGTCGGCCTGTTCCTGTGCATTGACTGCTGACCCGGTGACAAGCAGACCAATCACGACCATGAGCAGAGCGAAGCCTGTCGGCTTCTGACCTTGTCCGGACAATTTCATGGTTTCCCTTTCGTCGGCAACAAAGAAGCGACTCGTCCCGAAAGGAACGAGTCGCAATAATTGGCTGATGATCATTCAGCGATCATAAATCGTGGTCGGCGTTTCCGCCCTGCGAATCACTGCTGCTTGATGTTATAGCAGCACAGGATTTCCTGATCTCGCAGATAAAGCTTTCCGTTGCAGATCACTGGATGAGTCCAGATTCGCCCCTGAGGGTTTCGCTGTGTTGTCTGAGGATCCAGTTTGAAGCGGCTGACCTCTTTGTAACCGGCGGGAGTCGCTTCGACCAGGAAGCATTCCCCGGAGCCCTCTTCAAGACAGTACAGCATGCCGTCAGCATAAGCGACCGCACCTTTGCTTTTGTTCTTCAGGTCATCTGACCAGACCTGCTCGCCGGTCAGCATGTTCTGGCAGACTAGTCCGGTGGCGTCACTGTGTCCATAAATGTGTTCACCCAGCAGCAATGCCCCGCCGTGATGGTTCTTCATCACTTTGTTTTCGTAAATCTTCTCAACTTTGTTGTCGGCAGTGATGTTGTACAACAGGCAACCCACACCGTATCCGGCGGTCAGATAGACCGAACCGTCCTTGTAGATCGGAGTTGGGATCACCGCAACTCGACCGGGAAAATCACCCTGCCACAACAGCGTTCCATCAGCAGCATTCAGGCCGAATACTTTGGACTCGGTCAACTGGATGTACTGACGCTGGCCGAAATGCTCGACAACGATCACGGAGGAATAATGAGCATTCGTTGTTATCTCCGTGGACTGCCAAAGTTTCTCGCCCGTCATCAGGTTCAGGCAGGCGACCGTTCCGTTGGGGCCGCCAGGTGTGACAACCACTTTTTCGCCATCGATTAAAGCGGATTCGCAGAACCCCCAGCTTGGAACACTTCCGCCCATTTCTGTCAGGCTGGCTTTCCACTTTTCGGAACCATCCGCAGTCGAGAGGCAAACGACGTCTCCCTTGCCGCCGATTCCGACAACGAATCCATTCGAGACTGTCGGAGTACTGCGTGGCCCGCCGCCCCAGCCGTTCTCCAGATACGGACCGATACTGGTCTGCCAGATCTTGTTGCCGGTTTTCACATCGATTGCGATGATGAATTCATGAGACTCCGGGGTCGTTCCGTCAGCACCCATGGTGTACAGGACATCGCCGACGATCGACACGCCAGAATAACCCAGACCGCAATCCTTCGAGGTCCATAGTTTCGCCGGTCCACCCTCAGGCCATGATTTCAGCAGCCCGGTTTCTGTCGAGATATCATCGCGGTTCGGGCCGCGCCAGGACGGCCAGTCCGCAGCGATGGCACCGATTTCGGAAACGATCAATAGCCCAAAAAACAACAAAAACGCCTGAAAACGCATGATTTACTCTCCACTCGGTGTGTATTCAGTCCAGGTGTATCTCGGGATACATTGTCAGGAGCATCGCCTCAATCGTGGCCGTGCACTGAATCACCCTGAACAAAGCTGCTTTGGTACTTGATTCCTGGCCGAACCAGGAGGTGGCGGCTCCCGAGTCACGGCAATGCTGGAAAAATGTAACAGATGGTTTCGAAGTTGTCTTTTGACTTCGAGATCGTCCGCAAATTGAAACAGTCCGGAATTGAAAGCCCTCGGAAATTCGTCATAGTGAAGAGATTCTGCGGTTTTCCTTCGTGAGGATATTGCGGCTCCTGCCTCTGCTTCCCCGTCCGATGCTTCGACTGCACAGTTTGGCTTCTTGTCGCCAATCTGCCCCCTAATGCCACTTGCGGAACTCTTCTGTCCTGTCGTTTTGATAGTGAGTATCCGCGCTGTTGGAGTTCTCTGGATCATGTTGATTCGCCCGCTGTTCGTTCTCTGTTCTGCCGTTCTCGTTCTGTCCGCCATCTCAGTCAGTGCGCAGGATGAAACACCTGCCAAAGAAGAAGCTCCGAAATTGGAAACCACCAAAGACAAAGCCAGCTATGCCATTGGCTTCAATATTGGCAGAGACCTGAAGCGTCAGGGTCTTGATCTTGATCCAAAAATCATTGCTGAAGGAATTGCGGCTTCTATCGCCGGCAAGGAATCTGCCCTGACAGAAGAACAGATTGCCGAAGTCTTCGCTGCTCTTCGCGAAGAAATGGCCGCGAAGGAAGCGAAGAAGGGCGAGACCAATCTTGTAAACGGCGAAAAGTTCCTGGAAGAGAACAAGGCCAAAGAAGGCGTCAAAGTCACAAAGTCGGGTTTGCAGTACCTGGTCATCAAGGAAGGTGACGGAGCTGTTCCAACCAAGGAAAGCACCGTCAGCACTCACTATCGAGGTACTCTGGTTGACGGCACAAAGTTCGACAGCTCCTACGAGGGCAAAGAGCCAGCCGAAGGCGATGCTCCTGTTTCCTTTGGCGTGACTCAGGTCATCAAAGGCTGGACCGAAGCTCTGCAGTTGATGAAGGTCGGTTCTCACTACCGCCTGTTCATCCCCAGCAAACTGGCTTACGGCGAAAACGGACCACCATCCATTGGTCCTAATCAGGCTCTGATCTTCGAGATCTACTTGCTGTCTTCAGAAGAATAATGACTTCTGATTCGTCGGATTATTGAACACTGAAGCACCCGAGACTGCTTGGTCCCGGGTGCTTTTTTTGTGGCTGTCGTTCCCTATCACGTGAGTCGCCGCGAGGTGCGGGGCTGTCGCATTCAAATTCGGGGCGGACAAGAGTTTTTCATGTTGTTCTCTTTTGCAGTCGCAGCTACTCAGGAGTCATCGAATGAACGATGAAATCGCCGCCTACAATGAATCGCCGCCTGACAATGATCGAGACATCTGCCATCGGCCTGGAGAGATCATTGATCGTGTGTTGAAGGACGCGGAGAGCAAGATCTGGCATGCTCATCCTGTTTGGTTTCTGGATGGCAGTCCCGTCGTCGGCTACAGCAAACTCAAAGACAGCGTGCGACTCTTGTTCTGGAGCGGCCAGTCCTTGGACGAATCCGGTCCGCAGCCCGAAGGCAAATTCAAAGCCGCCGACGCACGTTTCAAGTCGGTCAAAGAGATCAAAGTCAAAGACCTTACTCGTTGGCTCAAGAAGTCCCGAGACATTCAGTGGGACTACAAGAACATCGTGAAGCGCAAGGGCGTGCTGGAGCGGCTGAAGTAGCGCCCAGTGGAAGAGCCAGGTTTGGCGCCATCGTAGCGCGGCGACTGGAATTTGTGCTGTTGAACCGCGTGGAGGGTTGAGGCTGCAATCGCAATCCTTGCCCTGTATTGACCCGGAACG
>JBIIIF010000368.1:0-5662 GCA_044235005.1 Planctomycetaceae bacterium
ATCTTTATTTACATGATGCTCAGCTATTTTCTGTCGGGTCACATGATTCCGCTGGAGCTGCTGTCGCAGTGGATTCCTTTTGTTGATTACCTGCCGTTTAAATATCTGGCTTACTCACCGGCTGCCATTATGCTGGGAAAGATTCCGCAGGAGCAACTACCGATGGAGTTGTTCGTTCAGGCTGTTTGGATTGTGGTGCTGTTTATTCTGAATCGCGTGGCATTTCACCGTGGCGTGCAGCGATACAGTTCTTATGGCGGGTAGGTTGCGACGGTTGCAGGCTAAGTTGGCCTTCAATCACGCAACACTATTTCGCCGCTGGCCAAAGAGCGTTGATTTGTTCGAGCGTTCGTTCGACCAGCACTTTGCCGCCTTCGGGGCCGACTTCGTTGCTTTCGGCGATTGCACTGTACCCGCCACCCTGAGCTGCGCGGGAGGACGGCAGATAGGTTCCGGGGCCGGCCAACTGGATGACAAACGTTTGCAAAGCAGGGCTGCGAGTTTTCATCTGGATCCCGTAGTCTGTGAACAGCTCGAACGGATTTGTTGCGATTGCGATTTCACCCAGACGAATCACATGCAGTTCCATTTTGTAGGGCTCGACTGTTCCGGCCAGTTGATTTTCGTAGCGTTTGACAACTCCGCCGTGCCAGTAAAGCAAAGTCTGCTTTCCCTTTTGCCGGGACAGATCAGCGATTTTTTCCTGAGCCAGTTTCCATTCACGTTCCAGAACTTCGCGGCGCGGTAATTCCAGATCTTCGACGATATGAGACATGGGCACATCGCTGTGCTTGTCTTTTTCAGCGCCTTCGAGAGCTTCTTTCCAGGCACCCACGATGCGGCGGGAGATTTCTTCCAGGCGATTGATGCCTCGCAGATTTCGCATGCGTTCTTCGGCTTTTTGACGGAACATCAGGTGTGGCGACTGATCACCGGCCGCTCCTGTCCAGGCCAGAACGTGCAGATCCTTTCCATGAGTTGCGTGGAGCGATTCACGCACCTGATGCCAGAAGTCTGCGTTGACGGCGGAGCCACCTTCCACTTCCTGAGAAGGGCAGGCCAGATTCAAGGTGGTCGCGATCAGTTTGTTGTCGGCATCCCAGAAAAACAGACACTCGACCGTGTGATCTTCATAGCCTTCGATCATATGAAAATCCGGACGGGAGGTCGCGCCGTACATCGCGGCGGAGCCATCGGTGTAAACCGTGCGGCGGTTCTGTGCGACAGCGGCGTGGCCTAGTCCCCAACTGGCCTGACCGGGACGGCGAGAATTCCAGGCCGTTGCGATCGCCTCAGCGACCTGTTCGGCAAAGAAGTCCACGTAGGCGGCTGGCTGCATCACTCCGTCCGCCGGGATCTCGTAGATTCCTTCGGTCATCACAGGGCCGGTATGAGTATGTGTGCCGCTGAGAATGATCTTGTTCACCGGGAAACCTCGCAGGTGTTTTGCGACCTGCTCGCGCGTTTTGTCTCGCACGTGGTCCGGGATCGCAACAGCATCGCAGGAGACCAGAACAGTCGAATCTGTGGCCTTTCCGTCGGTCACAGATTCCAGGACGAGGACAGTCGCCATGCAGGGACTTTCAACCGATGTCGAGATCCGTGTATGCATTTGTCCCCAGAGAGCGATCGGCTGCTCCGGCGTAATGCTGGTGGACGCAGCGCCGACAAATAACTGAGCCGCCGTCGTTGGTGCCGATGAAAGGCACAGGCACGCAGCGAGCAGGAGGAATCTTAATCGATGCATACTTTGGTTGACGAGCATTGCGAGGGATCCTCAAGGAAGCTGTCGAGCTGCGGGAAGGGTGATTAGGAGCAGCGTAAGGTGTTGGACGCGAATAATCAAAACGGTGGCCCATTAAGGCGATCGGCAGAAGAAGATGTAACTGCTGAGTCTGAAGCGATCGGGACTTCACTCGGAGCGAAATGTGTCTGATGTTATTGTCTCAGAGCGATAATAAACATAGATGGTGGCCAGGCTGAGGCTCGTAAGAACGTGCCAGAACGCGTGTCCCTGCAGCCATGATTGAGGAGAGCTGAATCGTCTGGCGATATCGAGTTCTCGACAGGCAACTGCTGCAATCAACAGAGCAAAGCTCAGGAGAACCCAGCGGAGACTTAGTTGCGAAGAGGTTCGAAACTGATCCGCCACAATGGAGAGACCCACCAAAGCGATCAGTGAACTCAGTACGACGACAGACGACATGGACCATTTAAAGATAAGCAGAATCACGCTGCAGACGGCGACGAGAGTCAGCAATGGAATCCAGCTCGGAAAAGAGCGTCGGCCCATGCGGAATGACGCTGGCATCCATCGCCCAAGATTCACGGCGCAAAGAGTCAGCAGCGGCGTGTACATCGCGGCGACGTCAAGCTGCTGTCCCATGCGGGTGAGGGATGCGTGAAACAGACCGCTCGCCAGTCCCAGAATGCAGCAGGCCACACCGAATGTCAGACTCATGACGGGCGTTCGGACTACATATCCTGATGCGGATGTTGCCGGTTGCTGACGATCATGGCGGCTCAATGCGATGGCGTAGAGTCCGACCAGAATGTAGGACAGGTTTGACCAGGTATTGGCTCGAGTGCGGATGATCTGAGAGATGAAAATATGCTCTGTGTAGGACGGGTTTCGCAGACCGTGACTTTCGCGCCAGCCATCCCAAAAATTGTTTGCGCCGACAGGCAGCGTGATTGATGCGAGCAGAGCCGTGAACAACAGCAGGAGGCTCCAGGAAAAGACATGGACTGATAACGGCCATCGTGAGTTTTGAAGTGTCATGTTTGTACAGGTACCGTATTGGTGACGATTCGGCTGTCGGCAAGCCGGTTCCAGCGGTATCGAGTTCTCGCGGAACGGCAAGTGGTTCGGGCGGTGTAGTATTTCAGGAGCAGATCAATAGAATCGCAGCTTGATTGTCATCTGTTTTTTTGCTTCGCTTTCCCTGAGTACAGAGGATTTGCCGTGAAGATGCAACTTGTCGCTCCCCAGAATCATGTGGGTGGCTCCGGAGAGGGAACTCAGGCCGTTCGAGCCGGAAATCTGATTTTTGTTGGCGGTCAGATGTCGCTGGATCAGAACGGGAACGTAGTTGGTTCTGATATCAAGACGCAGGCGAAGAATGCCTTTGAGGCACTTAAACGCGTTCTTGAAGCCGCTGGCGCTTCGATGTCGGATGTTGTAAAGCACAACGTTTATCTGAGCTGCCCCGGTGATGCATCGACGATCGCCGGATTTATGGAAGACCTGAACTCTGTTCGAGTTCCGTACTTCACCGCGCCGGGGCCTACGACAACAGAAACATTTGTCGGGCTGGAACGCGAAGGAGCCTTGATTCTGGTCGATGCGTGGGCGGTTGTCGGAGAAAAGAAAGAACTGCTGACACCACCGGGGCATTGGAACTGGAAGGAGCAATTGCCGTTTTCGCATGGCTGGAAAGTCGGCGACATGGTGTTTGTCGGCGGTCAGCGTTCTCTGGGATCCTTTGGCGAGATCCTCGGAATCGAAGATATCGAGATTCAGACGGATCACACGTTCAGAAATCTCGACACGATGCTGCGTGAAGCTGGTGGCGATCGACACACTCTGATGCGCCAGAACACATACTTCCGATTCTTTGGTCAGGGACGCGAAGTGACCGACTACTGGGAGAAGATGACCAACGTCCGACGACGCTATATGTCGGTTCCGTCAGCGGCGGGAGCAGGTTTGCGGATCACTGGATTCCCGTATGCCGACGAGTTGATTCAGGTCGAAGGCATTGGAATGCTGGGCGAGAAAAAGCAGCGTCTGCAGCCGGAGAATCATTGGGATTGGAGCATTCCCAATACTCAGTTTACGCAGGGCTGGAAGATCGGAAACATGGGCTTCATTGGCGGCCAGATTTCGGCGGACAACAAGGCGAAGGCTGTCGGAAAGGACATTGAGACTCAAACACGCAACGTCTTTCAGTTTATCCGGGCTGTTTTGGGAGAGGGCGGTCTGACGGAGCAGGACGTGGCCAAACTGTACATTTATTACTACGCCCCGGATGATTGGTCGCAGATTGCCGAGGCGAAAGCGACCATTGCCCGAGTGCAGCAGGAGTTTTACCCATCCCCGGGTCCGTGCGTCACGGCGATTCGAGTCTCAGGATTTGCATTCGAAGATTTATTGATCGAAATTGAAGCGATGGCCGTATGTGACTGATCTGATTCACTTTTCTCCACGTTACAGAATCTCTGCTGTCGCGGTATGTGTTCGACACGGTGTTTGAAGTCGGGCACGTGAGTTGCATTGGTATGTTCTTCACGCTGCCGAAACTGCAGCGTCGAAAACGTTCAACGGTGGAGAGGGAGAGAACGATGTACGGCTTTATTGATCTCAATTATGTGCTGATGGTTGTGATTCCCGGGCTCGTGTTGTCGGGAATCGCCAGTCTGATGGTTAAGTCGTCGTTTGCTCGATACTCGCAGGTGGGGACTCGACGCGGCTATACGGGAGCCAGGGCTGCTCAAATTCTGCTGGATCAAGCAGGAATTACGGACGTGCGGATTGAGCCAACTCATGGCTTTCTCAGCGATCACTATAACCCGGCGACGAAGACGCTAGCCTTGTCTGAGCAGGTCTATGCAAGTAATTCCGTGGCCGCGATCGGTGTGGCCTGCCATGAGGCTGGACATGCCATTCAGCATGCTCGGTCTTATGCACCGCTTTGGATGCGATCCGCGCTGGTGCCAGTTGTGGGGTTCGGTTCAGGCGCTTCGAATATTCTGCTGATGCTGGGAATCCTGATGTCATCAAAGCCGTTGTTGGCACTTGGCACGATCGCGTTCAGCACAATCGTCCTGTTTCAGCTGGTGACTTTGCCGGTGGAGTTTGACGCGAGTGCTCGTGCCAAACGTCTGGCGGTGGAGAGTGGAATCATCAGCGAAGATGAACGATCTGGCATGAACAGTGTGTTGAATGCGGCCGCATTGACCTATGTGGCGGCGTTTGTGTCGAGCCTGCTAACACTCTTGTACTATCTGATGAAGTCGGGTCTGCTGGGCGGTCGTCGAGAAGAGTGATGGCTCAGAGTTGACCTGTCAGTCGACCTTGACCTTAATTTCCTGCTTATCATTCATGCGATAGAGAGGCAGAAAGCGGTAATAAACTTCCAGAGTCAGTGTCGCTAAAGCTGTTGAGTAAAGACGGCCGCCGTAGCGTCCCCATTGATCTTTAGGTTCCCAACTGCCGGCATTCTTTCCGGAAGTGATTTGTTCAGAAATCAATACCTCGCGCATGGTCGAGTTCCAGTCCTGCCAGGCTCGACCGCCATGCTGGTACATCGCCAGGGTTCCATAATACCAATAGTAGTAATTGAGATCTGACAATCGGGGCGTGTTACTCATCAGGTAGGCGACGGACTCCTGATTTGAGGCTGATTCGCGGGGATATCCAAGCATTTGCTGGCAGAACAATGCCTCGGCCGTCATCGTGGGACTGACAGGTTCAGAATCTTTTCCATCGCGGACGATGTTTCGGCGATAGCCAAAGAGCCCACCATCTTTTCCCTGCCTTACGCTGTTCAGGAAATCGTCCATCCGCTGACGAACTTTTGAGGGAACAAACACTCCGGCGATCTCCGCACTTTTGAGCGACATCATCTGCCAGCCAAACATGCTGACATCACCTTCCTGG
>JBIIIF010000128.1:0-19153 GCA_044235005.1 Planctomycetaceae bacterium
GCCCGACAACCGCACTTCTGATTCCTGCAGCAGAGTCACAGTGCCGGCCGACTCGAACTGCAGGCTGCCAATTTCAACTTCGCCGTTACCCAGTGTAATCGTATCGGCGTTGATCTCGGCATGCCCTATCACCTGCAACAAGCTGTTTGAGGTGTCAGTCAGCAGGCCGTCGGCTTCCAGCGTCAGTGAACCTGCGGAGCTATTGCCGGAGAGGGTCATCTCTGAGGCTTCATGAATCCGGACATGGCCCGCAGAATCAAACGTGACACTGCCACTGTGGAATTCACCTCGGACGTCAATCTCGTCCGCTGTCAAGTCTGTATTGCCGTCAACCGTTAACATCGCGTCATCGGCGACATCAATCGATTCCGTGGAAGAAAGAGAGAGTTGATTCGCCGAATTAGAACCAGTCAGTTCCAATGCCGAATTGCCATCAATCTCCACAGACTCAATAGCGTTCACCGAGAAGCTGTTGAGTTCAATGTTATCCGCAGCATGCTGTCCGAGGACAATAGAAGAGCCTTCAAACGACGCATGTCCGCCCACCTCAACCTGAGCGGTGGCACTGTTTGTCAACGATCCCGCAACTGACAGGTCGACAGAATCTGCGACCTGCAAAATTGAAATCTCAAGGTCATCCGAGTCGTTCAATGTCAGACTGTCGGCTTCGATGCTGATGGAATCGAAATCATTAGCGGAGTCCATCACCACATCAGCGGCGCCAGTAATCGTCAGCCGACCAACGGAGAACGCATTTCCGGAATCGGTGACATGGAGTGGTGTTCCGGAGCCGTGAATCTGCAACTCGCTCAGCGAAGGCAGGGCCACCGTCAGAACATTCCCGTTCAGGCTGACAGCCGGATCCAGTGGGCCGGGATTCTCAGAGAGCCATTTTCCGGACGATAATTCCAGATGATACTCATTGGTGTTCGCATCAAAAGACACGTCAACAGCGTCGGTGGCTCCATCAAAGGCTTCCACTGTCAGGGCGTCCCCAACCAACGCGAAGCTGGCATCGGGCAGGCGGCGGTCTTCTAATCGGACGACTTTCAATTGCCGTTGCCGCAGTCGGTGATGCCGTTTCATCCAGACGGCAATTTTTTCACGTAGTCGCTCAAGGTAGTTCGGAAGACTCATGAAAGCGTCCGTGGAGAAAAGGCGTCGAGGAACAATTCGGTCACCGGATTGTCAGGCCCTGAACACCCCCAACGCAAGCTGGAACACTGGTTTTGCAGGCCGACTGACACCCTGAGCGGGCAAGAACTGTGCCGGTTCACTGGGGGGGGCAGGTTCCGATGTCCCTGAAGGCTCACGTGCAGTTGCAGGGATTCTGCCACGTGGGACGATGAAATCGGTCAATCCTGACAGGCTCAGGTTCGCTTTTCGCCGCAGTCGATCAGAGAAAGAGAGGATTTCGCGCGCGTCGGAAGAACGGAGTTTTCCATGTTGGAAGCACATTTTTGCAGAGCATTCTGCCTCAGCCCCCTGCTGGGCCTGTTACTGAACGGGGCAATCCTCGGCGAAGATACGCTGCAACCCGTCCCCGCAGAGTCGCCCGAAGCCAGCTCAGCAGAACCCCTGCTCGGAGCGCAAAGCCAGATATCGGCTACTGAACAAACACTTCTGGTCAGCGAGGAATTGCCAACTCTCCCATCGCCGGAAGATTCCCCTGATGTTGCCGAAAATCAACAAGTGTCGGTCGATGTGTTGCCTGAAAGCGACAATAGTCCCGCCGAGGTGAAAGAAGACACCTTCTTCGTGTACAGCTATCTGAACTACGTCACGATGTCATGTGTGTCGGCTCTTGATGATCCTGATCAGTTCCCCGCAAAGCTATTCTGCTTTACCAGCTCGCAGCCATCTGAGGAGGCTCCGATTGCCTCAGACGAAAACTTATCTGACACGCAGGATGAGAATGGCAGCACGACAGAGGAATTATCAAAGCCGATCGCTTCCGGACGCCGACCACTGACCGCGATCCGACTTGCGGACTCAATCGTCCAGCTCGATGAATCCGGCAAACCTCTGGCAAAACCTGACGACAGTAATCCACAACAGGCAGCCTCCGTGCCGGCCGAACATCATTACGTTCCCGCGCCGTGGCACCGGTCGCATGCACCGCGGAACACTTACCCGATTCGATATCAGCCGCTCTACTTTGAAGATCCCAACATGGAGCGATGTGGGGAAACAGGAGGCTGTCTGACCGAGGTCAAATCCATCGCGCATTTCGCCGGAAGAATTCCTCTTCTGCCATACATGATGGCCTCAGATTCGCCTCACAAATGCGTGCGAGCACTTCCTGACTGCCCTACCTGTCAACAGTTCGGTCCGGACGCTTATCTTCCTAAACCCACAGTCAAAGCAATCGCCGTTCAGGCCGCCGCGACTGTCGGTGCCGTGTATATCATTCCTTGATTGGCCCCCATGCTGCGACTGAGCGAAAACTTGAGGCCGCATCAAGAATGGGACCGCTCGCGGAGCGAAATGAGTACATTGGCAGTGCGAATGCATTAATGCCGGAAGTGCCGCATGCCGGTGAAGATCATGGCGATGCCATGTTCATTACACGCGGCGATCACTTCGTCATCATTCTTCGAACCGCCCGGCTGAATGGCGGCTTTGATTCCGGCTTTGGCGGCCGCGTCAATTCCGTCGCGAAACGGAAAGAATGCATCCGACGCGACAACTCCGCCCTGACTGCGATCACCCGCTTTGAATGCTGCGATCATTGAGGAATCCAGACGACTCATCTGACCGGCTCCAGCCCCCAACAGCATGCCATCCTTCGCAAACACAATCGCATTGGATTTGACGTGGCGGCAGACAGCCCACGCAAACTTGAGGTCCGATAATTCCTGAGCTGTCGGTTGACGATCAGTGACAACCTTCCAGCCTTCGTCAGTCTGTCGCAGATCATCTCGATCCTGAACCAACAGCCCGCCGCTGACTCGGCGATAATCCGGAGCACCACGATCGGTATCAGCAAACTCGACCTGCATCAGTCGCACGTTGTTCTTCCACTTCGGCTTTGTCGTCAGCAATTGCCGAGCGGCCTCTTCGTAGCCAGGAGCAATGATCGCTTCAATAAATCGCCCGGGAACACACATTCGTTCGGCGGTGGCCACATCCACGATGCGGTTCAGTCCGATAATGGAACCGAACGCACTGACAGGATCGCCTTCATAGGCCTTTTCGAAGGCATCCGCCAGATTCTCCGCGATAGCACAGCCGCACGGATTGTTATGCTTGATCACGCAGGCCGCGGGCTGAGTATAGTCCGAAACGATCGACTTGGCGGCATCAAGATCAAGCAGATTATTGTAGGATAACTCCTTGCCATTCAACTGCTTAGCACTCGCCAAAGACGTTGCTGATGGTCGATCTTCCACATAGAACGCAGCCCGCTGATGAGGATTCTCGCCGTAACGCAGTTCCTGCTGCAGTCGATAAGTCAGAGACAGTCGCTGACCGAAGGAACTGGTTTCTCCCGACTCCCCGGCCACAACATTTGCCATGTAATCACTGATCGCACGGTCGTAGGCAGCGGTCATCTCAAATGCTGCCGCAGCAAGGCGTCGACGGAACGGTTCACCCATCGTGCCGGCCTGCAGTTGCTGCAGAACTTCTTCATATTGCGACGGCTGAGTCACGATCGCGACATGGGCATGATTTTTAGAAGCCGATCGCACCATCGATGGGCCACCGATGTCGATGTTTTCCACAGCCTCATCAAAGCTGACATCCGGCTTCGCGACGGTCTCCTGGAACGGATACAGGTTCACAACGACGATCTGGAACGGAATAATCCCGTGGGCCTGAATGGCGGCGGCATCGGAGGCCAATGTCGGTCGCCCCAGAATCGCTCCATGAACTTTCGGATGCAGCGTCTTGACTCGACCATCCATGATCTCGGGAAATTCCGTGTAGGTCGTGACATCAATGACCGGAACGCCGGCCTGCTCCAGAAACTTGCGAGTTCCTCCGGTCGACAGAATCTCATAACCCATCGCAACGAGCCCCTTAACGAAGGACTCAAGTCCGGTCTTATCACTGACACTGACAAGCGCACGCAGAGGCATGGAAGAACTCATGAGGATTACGATCTGTTCGATGGGAAAAGAAAATGCCGCTGAGCGAAAACTCAGCGGCAGAGAGGTTTTGCGAGTTGCACAATTCTAGATACGCAGAATTCGCTGGTCAATTTTTCGAATCAGGTTTGTCAGAAGACTCCCGATCTCGCGTCCTGGTTACCCACTACGCCTTGACCAGCTGCTCTGCGGCCAGCTCCTTCAGAGCTCGCTTGTAGTCAACCGGCATGATCTTGTGGAACTGGCCCAAAGACTTCTGCCAGTGATCGAGGATGTTCTTCGCAACACCGGATCCGGTATAGCGATGATGATTCTCGATCAGAGTTCGCAACTCCTGAATGTCGGCCTCTTCGGTCATCTTTTCAAGAGCCACCATCTCCAGATTACAATTCACCAGGAACTGGTTCTCCGGATCGTAAACGTAAGCAACTCCTCCGGACATTCCCGCCGCGAAGTTGCGTCCTGTTGGGCCCAGAACGACCGCACGACCGCCGGTCATATATTCAAGGCCGTGATCGCCACAGCCTTCGATAACGGCCGTTGCCCCGGAGTTTCGCACGCAGAATCGTTCCGCCGCGACACCTCGGAAATAGGCTTCCCCGGAAGTTGCTCCGTAAAGAGCCACGTTGCCGATGATGATGTTCTTTTCAGGGACGAAGGTCACATCCTTTGGCGGATAGACGATCAAGCGACCGCCTGACAATCCCTTGCCAGCATAGTCATTCGCATCACCTTCCACTTCAATCGTGATACCGTGCACCAGCCATGCACCAACGCTCTGACCGGCCGACCCCTTGGCCTTGATGTGAATCGTGTCGGCTGGAAGTCCGTTGGCTCCGTGCGCCCGACTGACTTCGTTGCTCAGGATTGTCCCGAACGCACGATCGATGTTCTGGATCGTTGTGTCGATGCGAACATGCTTCTTGTCCTTCAGAGCAGGCTCGCACTTCTGCAGCAATTCCATATCGCGAACGTTTTCCAGAGCATGATCCTGGCTGATCGTGCAGTAAGTCTGCACCGCATCGTGAGGCTTCTTCGCCGGAGTCAGGATCGGTGACAGATCAAGCTGGCTGGCTTTCCAGTGCGTGACTGTTGAATCGAGCTCGAGCATGTCGACTCGTCCGACCATTTCATTGATCGTACGGAAGCCAAGTTCGGCCATAATCTCCCGAGTTTCCTCGGCCACCATGAACAGATAGTTCACGACATGCTCCGGCTTGCCCTGGAACTTCTTGCGAAGCACAGGATCCTGAGTCGCGATTCCCACCGGACATGTATTCAGGTGACACTTTCGCATCATGATACAACCCAGAGTAATCAGCGGCGCGGTCGCAAATCCGTACTCTTCCGCGCCCAGCATCGTCGCCACAACCACGTCGCGACCTGTCTTAAGCTGTCCGTCAGTCTGCAGCCTAACTCGACTTCGCAGATCGTTCATCACGAGTGTCTGATGAGTTTCCGCGATCCCGAGTTCCCATGGCAAACCAGCATGCTTGATACTTGTCAGAGGTGATGCCCCCGTTCCGCCTTCGAAGCCGGAAATCAAGATGTTGTCCGCATGACCTTTAGCCACGCCAGACGCAATCGTTCCAACGCCGACTTCTGACACCAGTTTCACGCTGATTCGAGCACGACGGTTCGTGTTCTTCAGGTCGAAGATCAGCTGCGACAGGTCTTCGATCGAGTAAATGTCGTGATGCGGCGGAGGACTGATAAGTCCCACACCTTTCGTGGACATGCGAGTCTCAGCGATTGTCTTGTCGACCTTGTGACCAGGCAATTCACCGCCTTCACCCGGCTTTGCTCCCTGAGCAATCTTGATCTGCAGTTCGTCGGCATTCGTCAGGTACCAGGAGGTCACTCCGAATCGACCGGACGCGATCTGCTTGATCGCCGATCGGCGTGAATCACCATTCTCCATCGGCTCAAAGCGATCGTATCGCTCGCCACCTTCCCCGGTATTGCTCTTACCGCCAATACGGTTCATCGCAATCGCGAGGGATTCGTGAGCATCCGCAGAGATTGAGCCGTAGCTCATTGCCCCGGTACAGAATCGCTTCACGATTTCAGCAGCCGACTCAACCTCTTTCAGAGGAACCGGATTGCCTTTGCGGAACTTCAACAAGCCACGCAGATGACAGGCCCGAGTCGTCTCGGTGTTGACCAGCTTCGAAAAGTCCTTGTACGCTGACTTATCGCCGGTTCGAGCGGCCTGCTGAATTCGACCGATCGTGTGAGGATTCCAGGCGTGCTTCTCACCCTGTCGACGCCACGCGTAGAGTCCCTGATTTGGCAACTCCTGAGAGATGCTATCCGGATTTTCCGGGAAGCCCACGTGATGTCGCAGCAACGCTTCCTGAGCCAGTACGTTAAAGCCCACGCCCTTAATTCGGCTGGACGTTCCTGCAAAGCAAAGGTTGACCACTTCGTCTGCCAGGCCCAGAGCTTCAAAGATCTGAGCGCCCTTATAGCTTTGTAGAGTTGAAATGCCCATCTTGGCCATGACTTTGAGCATGCCGTGAGCCACACCGGATCGATAGGCCGCGATAATACGGTCATCATCCCAGTCGTCGGTCAGCTTGCCATCAAGGCGAGCCTGTCGCAGAGCATACAATGCCAGATACGGATTGACCGCGTCAGCTCCGTAGCCGATCAGCAGGCAGAAATGATGAACTTCGCGAGCTTCACCGGATTCAACCAGCAGGCCGATCTGAGTTCGCTCTTCGTATCGCACGAGGTGATGATGGACCGCACCGGTGGCCATCAGTGAGCTGACGGGAACTCGATCCGCACTGACCTTACGATCGGACAGGACGATCAGGCTGAAGCCGTTCTTAATCGCGTCTCGAGCTTCTTTGCAGATGCGATCAATTGCTGTTTGCAGCCCGGAAACTCCGTCGGACTTTGGATAAGTGATGTCAATCACCTGACACTTCCAGCCGCGATGATTCACGCCCTTGAGGTTGGCCATCTGGTGGTTCGTCAGAATCGGATGAGGCACCGCGAGGCGATGACAACTTTCCTTCTGAGTGTCCAGCAGGTTCGCTTCCGGACCGATGTAGCACTCCAGAGACATGATGACTTCTTCACGGATCGAGTCGATCGGTGGATTCGTCACCTGAGCAAACAACTGATGGAAATAATCGTACAGCATGCGAGGCTGATCGCTCAGACACGCCAGAGCTGCATCGTTGCCCATCGAGCCAATCGGATCCTTGTCCGCCTTGATCAACGGCAACAACATGAAGTTCATCGTCTCGGCAGTGTACCCGAACGCCTGCATACGGCTGAGAAGTTCCTGCCCGGTTAGACGCTCGGAAGGTGTCTTCTTCGGCAATTCATCAAGCTGAATTCGCTGTTCCTGAACCCACTGACGGTACGGACGACGTGAAGCGACATCTGACTTCAATTCTTCGTCGTCGATGATGCGGCCTTTTTCAAAGTCAACCAGAAACATACGACCAGGCTGCAGACGTCCTTTGTACAGAACGTTCTGCGGTTCAATGTCCAATACACCCACTTCGCTCGCCATCACAACGCGATCATCTTTCGTCACGTAGTAGCGGCTTGGACGCAGACCGTTTCGGTCCAGAGTCGCCCCGATGTAGTGACCATCGGTAAAGGAGATCGACGCTGGTCCGTCCCAAGGCTCCTGGATGGACGAGTAGTATTCGTAGAAGGCTCGCTTCTCTTCCGGCATCGTCTGATGATTCTGCCAGGCTTCCGGCACCATCATCATAACAATTTCCTGCAGCGTACTGCCGGAGTGATACAGCATCTCCAGAGCGTTATCGAAGCAGCCGGAGTCTGACGTGTGCGGCTCAACAATCGGGAAGAGCTTCTTGATGTCTTCGCCGAACAGCGGGCTCTTCATCATGCCCTGGCGAGCGAACATCCAGTTTGAGTTGCCCTTGACAGTGTTGATTTCACCGTTGTGCGACATAAACCGCAGTGGCTGAGCACGGTCCCAGCTTGGGAAGGTGTTCGTCGCAAAACGCGAATGCACCATAGCGAGATGCGTGTCATAGTCAGGTGCCTGCAGGTCCTTGAAGAACGGCAGAACCTGGAATGATGTCAACATTCCCTTGTAAATAATCAGCTTCGTTGACAACGAGCAAACGTAGAACAACAGGGCCTGAGACATATCGCTGTTGCGCAGCTTGTGGCTGGACAGTTTGCGAATGATGAACAACTGGCGTTCGAGTGCATCCTTGTCGAGCCCCGGAGTTCCACCGACAAACAGCATCTCCATGTGAGGCGCACAGGCTCGAGCCGACTTGCCGATGTCGGCTTTGTCGAAGTCGACCGGCAGCGGACGCCATCCCAGCAGAGTTTGACCCTGCTGAGCAATGAACTCCTCGACAGTCTTCTTGCAGAACGCTCGCTGAGTTTCATCCTGCGGAAGAAATACGATCCCGGCACCGTATTGACCCGCTTCTGGGAGGTCCACTCCGATATCGGACTTGGCGACTCGAGTCAAAAATTTGTGAGGCAGAGCGGTCAGCATCCCAGCGCCGTCACCCGTGTTGGATTCGCAGCCGCAGGCGCCACGATGATCCATGTGGCGGAGAATTCGGTCGGCGTCATCCACGATCTGATGTGATCGCACACCTTTGATATTCGCGACGAAGCCCACACCGCAGTTGTCATGTTCGTTACGAGGGTCGTACAAGCCCGTCGCTTCTGGCGCACCGAAGGAAGGTCGGAATGGAGCTGGATACTGATTACCGCGAATGTCTTCCATGTGAGTGATCCTCGTTCTATTGTCTTTCAGACGTTGGCGAGCGGCAGGGAGTTGGCCCTTCGAGCTTACCAGCGACGACACGAAGGGTGACCACCCTGTCGATCGTCTGTTTGTTTTTTTTTCTTCCGACTACCGGCCGGAAGCGGTGTGTGCGCATCGAAGTTGCCACCCGAATTCGCTGACACACGTGATCAGGACACGGTCAGCTCAGTGGCAGAATGGCCCGTTTGGACGCGGCCGCGCGTTTCACACCCGCATTGACAAAGTTGGCGACTGATGCCGCCTGCGAACCAGCAACCACCGTGGACGCACAAATCGTCCAACCCGCGGTCATTGACCGGGAGAATGCAGCGGATGAAGCTCGAAGCAGGTTCAGCATGATTTCTGACAAATCAGTTTTCAGTCACAGAAAATGTCGATCGATGGCGCTTCACACGAAGCCCTCAGTTCAAATGTCTGACACCAAAATCGATGTCAGGAACCGCATTCTGGCAGGAAACTTCGGTGGAAAAGCGCCCTCCAGACCAGAAGTCGTACAAACGCTGGAACCTGACAGTGGGTGTCAGGTTCACGGAATTCGCCTTGTTCTGGCCACTAAATTGTTTCAAGCTTCCAGCTCGAAAACAAGCAATTGGCCACTGCTTCTGCCGGATCAGAGAAAACCCCGGCTGAACTCACGTCGCAGCACCCCAGTTTGCCGCCTGTCGGGAGCCAATTCTGGCCGATTTTGTGTCGTTCTCGGCGGGCATCACAACGTGTTGACTTAATCACAACCCGCTGAATCAGCGAGGGATTGTTGTTGAAAATGCGACAACGTTTATCACTTGCTGACGCGTCGGGTTGTGAAAACCCATATAACCTGCGGCCTGATCAGCAGTCGGGCTTCGGGAACGTAGTTGTGGCGGGGGGGGGGTTACTGAGCTGCGTCGCCGGCCGCCTTGCCGATCATTCGAGGCCGTGGACGACGGCTTCGAAGTGGGGCTGGACCCTCGTCGGTTTTACCGTTTGATTCCGCCGCCTGATCGAGGTCTTCCGTCTTTTCGTCTTCTCGGGAGACTACCGCCACCTCACTCGTTTCCGTGGCCGAGATCGAGTTGGCCTCGAAACCGGCTGACGGTTCATCAGCCGCAGTTTGCACGGAATCTACTCCCTGGACGGATGCGTCGGCCGAGATCGCTGCCGGAGTGATCGCCATGCCGTCCATCGTCATCAGGTCGTCAACCTGCAACAGCTCCGCCAGGTCTACTGTGGCCATCCAAGAATCCGACAGAGACTGCAGGTAGCTTGTTACGACTTGTGTCAATGTTTGCTGAGCCACCACGACCTGAGCAAAGTCGATCGATTCGCCGTCGATCAGAAAGCGATCATAGACACCGCGATAAACTCGCACCTGATCGGGCAACAAGTCCGTGCGATAGCTTTCTGAGATCGTGCGACTGGTCGCATAACGATTGTAGTTTTCCGCCAACTGTGACATCAACGTGTTGTTGGTGTCATTCAGATTCTGGCGTGCTCGAACCAGTTCCGCATGAGCCGATGTGATGTTCCCTTGATTCCGATTGAACGCCGGAACCGGAGCAGAGACCTGAACGTTGGTTGAATAGTCAGACAATGGCGTGGTGTCGTCATGCTGAAACGCGGCGTACAGCGTCACGTTTGGAATCGGAATCGCTTCCTGCAGTCTGAGGTTGCATCCAGAACTTGCAATGCGAGCATTCGAAGCGATCAAGTCCGAATGTCGCTGCAGCATGGTGACCATCGTCTCGTATTCAACAACCGGCACCGGCAGATCCACTGAGCCAGCAACTTTCTGTCGAGTCATATGAGGCATGCCGACCGCTGCGACCAACTGACGCCAGGTAGCGTCAAGGCTGTTGCTTGCTGTCGTAACTGCATTTCGAGCCTGCACCGCGAAAACTCGCAACTGCAGTGGCTCATAGGGAGCAGATTCGCCACCTGTCACAAGATCGATTTGAGCCTGATAGACTTCCTCACTCAACTTCGCAATTGCCTTGTTGAACTTCAGCTGCTCCTGAGCAATCAGCACTTTAAAGTAGTTTCGGCGGACATCGCTCGCCAGGCGAACTCGGGCTTTGCGAAGATCGGCCTGAGCAGCTCGGACGTTGTTTAATGCAACGTTTTGTGCCAGAGTCAGCTTGTCGGCTGTTACGAATTCCTGAGTAAAGAAGACGCCGTTGTAACCAGCTGTGCGAGCCGTCCCGATCGTGTCCCCTTCGTAACCGAACGTAGGGTTTGGATAGAGCCCCGCCTGAACCGCTTTGCCTCTTGCCTGCTCAACATCAGCCGCCGCCTGGCGAATGACCGGACTGTTGTCGACCGCCATTTGCTGCATGGTCGAAAGTGTGAGCGGAGCAGAGTCGGCATCAGGGCCAGATGAGACTTTCGCGGGTTCGACATCAGGAAAGAGAGCATCGGCCAATGACTTGCGTTGTTCAATCGATTGTGTTGGGTCCATCGGAGGAAGAACCAGCGGTGCCGCATCGGCGCCCGGCAGTTCTTCGGGGATGTTAAATCGCCGATTCACTGCAGGTGGTTCCGGTACGCTGCTCTTTCCGCCAGCCTCGTCACTGCTGCTGGCCTCCGCTCGGCGAAATGATGCTTCCTTCGTGGAGTCGTCGGCTGGCTTCGCCGCCTTCTCGGGCTTTTCCGGAATCGGAGTGGTGTCGGCAAAGGTAGTGGCTCGTGCCGCAAACAGCGACGAGCAACAACGATTCACGGCCTGACATCCCGTGGACGACAACAACGCTGCACCACAAAGCAGTGGCGCGACGGCGCGAATCTTCATGAGAGGACTCCATTCCAATCAAATCACACAAGGGCTCAATCCTTGAGACCCGCCGATTTGATCGACGGTTCCCGATGTGCACCTGAATCTCATGATGAGGTCATTCCCGACTGTGAGTACTAGTCCGGCGTCACGCATCGCAGAGGCGGACCAATCGGAAAGACACGAACCAGACAACTGTCTTCGCCCTCGCAATCGTTACAACCATTCAACCAACCGCAACTACGATGTTGGTGTTCTTCGGTTCAAATAGACTTTTGCAGGAGCAGGCTGGCTGTGATTTGAATGCCGGCCACCCGTACGGCATATGCTCACTTTTGACCAGTTGGTGGCCGTTTGGAGATTGTCGTTTTTTGACATTGGTCGCCAGCCACAAGTCGCCTTTCTTCGGCCGACAGGATCTTCCATTCTCCCGCGAAAAGTTCCCCCAGATTCAGCTCACCAATTCGATTCCTCAACAGACGCAACGTGGGATGACCAATCGCGGCGGTCATGCGACGAACCTGGCGATTCTTGCCTTCAACAAGCTCGAGGATGATCCAGCAGTCCGGCACGCTCTTGCGAAACCGGATCGGGGGATCTCGAGGTGGAACGACCGGCTGAGGATCCGGCAGTCGAGCATGGCACGGCAAAGTCTTTCGACCTTGAATGATCAGCCCCGATGCGAGTTTTTGCAAACTCTCTGCAGATGGGATTCGCTCCACCTGGACCCAGTATTCTCGTTCATGTGCGTGACGAGGCTCCAGGAGTTTCGCATTCCATTCAGGCTCATCGCTTAACAACAACAAGCCTTCCGAATCCGCATCCAGCCGACCAATCGGATACACGTTTTTGGGAAAGCCAAATTCCGCCAGTGGACGATTGGGCGAACCATCAGTCGTGAACTGTGACAAAACTCCGTAAGGTTTATGGAAAGCAATCAGCATCGGGGTTTTGACTTACAGGGCTGTGGAGATCGCGATGCGTAAAATCCAGTCGACGGAGCGACGGGTGTACCGTACACCCGTCGCTCCGCCGACGGGATTCTTTTTTTGCATCTGATTCAAACGGGTTCAGGAGCCGCATGTTAATCACGCGTCTTCCCAGCCGCCAACTTGCGGTGAAAACAGAAAACAGCCTGCTCCAGCAAGTCGCGCAGGAAAATGTTGGGGGACTCGATATGATCAGGCGCCTATAGTTCTGCCATTCACTATTCGCAAACTCAAGCTTTTTCGAACGAACGCATCATGCCAGTCACTCGCATCGCAACAATTCTACGCGACGGTCAGCCGGAAACATCCATCATCGCCAAAGGTTGGGTGAGAACTCGCCGTGATTCCAAGAACGGTTTCTCGTTCATCGAACTGAACGATGGAAGCTGCATGAAAAATCTGCAGGTCGTCGTGGAGAGAAAAGTTCCAGGCTACGAAGAGTCCATCAAAGATGTGACCACGGGCGCTAGCGTTTCAATCGAGGGAACTCTGAAGGAATCTCCCGGCAAAGGGCAACGCATTGAATTGCATGCTCACTCTCTGACCATTCTCGGTGTCGCTGATCCGACCACGTTCCCTCTGCAGAAGAAGGGACACAGCATGGAGTTCCTGCGCGAGATCGCTCATCTGCGACCCCGGACCAACACGTTCGGCGCGGTGGCTCGTGTTCGCAATTGCATTAGCTGGTCGATCCATAATTTCTTTCAGCAGCGAGGCTTCCTGTACCTGAATACTCCGATCATCACGACCAGTGATTGCGAAGGAGCCGGGGAGATGTTTCAGGTGACGACGCTGGATCTGGCGATGCTTGCCAAGAAGCAGATTGATGCGATTGACTGGAAGCAGGACTTCTTTGCCAAGCCGGCGTCGTTGACCGTCAGCGGACAGCTTGAGGCGGAGACATACGCAACCGCCGTCGGCGACTGCTACACCTTCGGCCCAACCTTCCGCGCGGAGAACAGCAATACGACTCGACACCTGGCCGAGTTCTGGATGGTCGAACCAGAAATGCCTTTCTATGAACTGCCGGACAACATGGATCTGGCCGAAGCGTTTATCAAGACGATGGTCACCGACGTGCTTGAGAAATGCCCGGACGACATGAACTTCTTCAACGATCGGATCGACAAAACAGTCCTGGCCAAGCTGGAGAATATCCGCAACAAGGAATTCATCCGCCTGCCATACACCGACGCCATCGACATCATTCAGAAGAGCGGTAAGAAGTTCGATTACGTCGTCGAGTGGGGCAGCGATCTGCAGACCGAGCACGAACGATTCCTGACCGAAGAACACTTTGGTCAGCCCGTGATTCTGTTCAATTATCCTCGCTCACTGAAGCCGTTCTACATGCGTTGTAATGAGGACGGGAAGACCGTGCGAGCTATGGACGTGCTGGTTCCGGGAGTGGGCGAAATCATCGGTGGCAGTCAGCGTGAAGAACGGCTCGACATTCTGATCCAGCGGATGCACGAATGTCATTTGAATCCGGATGACTACTGGTGGTACGTTGACCTGCGTCGATACGGTACAGTACCTCATGCTGGATTCGGTTTGGGGCTTGAGCGTGCTGTGTTGTTGATCACCGGGATGACCAATATTCGCGACGTGATTCCTTTCCCCAGAACTCCCGGACACGCCGATTTTTAATTTGGCATTCAACGAACGCGGAGATCCCGTCGGCGGAGCGACGGGTGTACGGTACGCCCGTCGCTCCGTCGACGGGACTTCCTTGCACTCATGATCATTCTAAAGACGAGCAGCTCCTCCTGAAGGCAGAAGATTCGATGGCAAATAACTCCCGCAGATCGTTTCTGAAGAACTCCGCCGGTTCTGCTGTCCTGACATTTGGCGGATTCGCGCCGGTTGCTTTGCAGCAGGCCGCAGTTCGCGCGGCAAGCAGTGGCGCAAACTCAGAACGAGTGCTCGTGGTGATTGAGCTGGCCGGAGGAAACGACGGGCTGAATACCGTGATCCCGTTTGCCGACGAAACGTACCGCAACCTGCGTCCCAAACTGGCCGTTGCAAAGAGCGACACTTTGGCGATCAACGGAGAGCTCGGCTTCCATTCGGCATTGCGAGGATTCGCGGATCTTCTGGAAGCAGGCAAGCTGGTGATTGTTCAGGGAGTTGGATACCCGGATCCTAATCGCTCGCACTTTGAGTCGATGGATATCTGGCACACGTGTCAGCGGAAGAACGAAGTTCGCACGGACGGCTGGCTGGGACGATTTCTCGAGGATCAGGCAAATAGCGACGGTGGAGATCCGCCTGCTCTGCATTTAGGTCATGACAAACAGCCGTTCTCCTTGATGTCGCGAAGAGTTCGCGTGCCTTCAATTCGCTCACTGGAACAGTTTCGACTTCAGGGAGCCGATGATGCGGATTTTCGCATAGCCGTTCAGGAGCTGGCGGACGCACGGAGAGGTCAAGGCAACGACTTGCTGAATTTCGTACAGTCCAGTACCAGCTCTGCGATTACAGCCAGTGAGCGATTAAGCTCCACTGATCAGTCTTACACATCGACCGTGACTTATCCAAAGAACGGACTCGGCGAACAACTGCAGACCGTTGCTAAGCTGATGAGTTCCGGTCTCAAGACTTCCGTCTACTATCTGCAACTCAACGGCTTCGATACCCACTCACAGCAACCCGGGGCTCACGAAGGATTACTCCGGCAACTTGGTGATTCCGTGAAGGCCTTTCTGGATGACGTGAATCAGATGAAAAAATCTGATGCTGTCACAGTCATGGCGTTCAGCGAGTTTGGTCGACGAGTTGAAGAGAATGCCAGCGAGGGAACCGACCACGGCACAGCCGGCCCGATGTTTCTTGCTGGCAATGCTGTGAAGAGTGGACTCATCGGTGACTTACCGAGTCTGCAAAAACTCAAGGATGGAGATCTCCAGCATCACACGGATTTTCGTCAGGTCTATGCGGCAGTGATCGAGAATTGGTTCCAGTGCGAATCCAGCAAGATCCTGAAGGGCGATTTCAAACCGATTGATGTTTTCCGGAGCTGATCGCAATCCATTGAGATCCGTCCAGAATCACCGTCGAGTTTTCGCCAGCTTCGTCTACAATGCAGCACTGCTCAACGTTGAAGACTTTGACCCACATGGCAACGGAATGTCAGGATGCGCATCCCTTTTGAACCCAGATCGCCAAACTCCGGTTTTCGACGACTGGTCCTGATGTGCGGCGGTGCCGTCTGCCTTCTGACAGTGACAAGTCTCTTCGCCCAGGACGCCGCGCCGGCTCAGGCCACCGAGAAGACAGCTCAGTCGTTTTTGAACGTGCGCGACATGTTGGCTGCGGGCGGCATGATTGGCTACGTAATCATGTTTCTGAGCTTCATCATGGTGGCTTTGATTATTGACTATGTGCTGCATATCCGTCGGTCAACATTTATGCCGCCCGGACTTGCGGAAGAAATTCACAGGTGCCTCGCTGAGAAGAAAATCGCCGAGGGGGTGCAGCTTTGTGAAAAGCATCAGGGATTTCTCAGTCGATTGCTTCATTCGGGACTCGAAGAAGCCGGAACTGGCAGTTATGCGGCCGTGGAAAAAGCGATCGAAGACGCAGCGGTCGAACAATCCAGTCGCTACTTCCGCCGCATCGAACATTTGTCCGTCATCAGCACTCTGGCCCCGATGCTCGGGCTGATGGGAACAGTCTGGGGGATGATTCTGGCCTTCATGGAATTCGAACTGAAAGCGAATCCACAAATCTCGGAACTCGCCCCAGGCGTCTACAAGGCTCTGATCACGACTCTGCAGGGACTCGGAGTAGCCATCCCCGCAACCGGAGCATTGGCATTCTTCAGAAGCCGAGTCGAAGAGTTATCATCAGAAACGACTCTTCTGGCCGCTCATGTCTTCTCCGACTATCGCCGCGCAGCACAGGCCCGCCGTAAACAGCGATTGTCGGCAGACGAGTAAACACGTTAAGCCAACCCCAGCGCCTTCAGAATCGCGACCTCGTCGTTATCAACGACAACCGGTGGATTCGCGAACGGCGTTGAAGTCACTCCGGCCGGAGTGAGTTTCTTGCTCATCAATTGCGGATCACCCGAATGGTAGGCCATTGTCAGATCCGGATCTTTCAACTGATGTCCGGTCAGAATACAGACGACTCGATCATCCGCGTGAATCACGCCTTCTTTTCGAAGTTTCAGAACGCCTGCAATCGTGGCTCCGCTGGCTGGTTCACATCCGAAACCAGTGGCGGCAATTCGAGCACGTGAGTCGATAATTTCCTGATCCGATACTTTTCGCACGATACCGTTGCAAACGGACAGTGCTCGCAGAGCTTTGTCCAGATTCACCGGCCGATTGATCTCGATCGCACTGGCCAAAGTGGATGCTCGCTCGTTATCTCGATCCATGGTCGTGTAGCGGCTGGAGATCTGGTCTGCATTCGGTCGACCATTGTTCCAGACCAGCTTGCCGTCATTCACGAACTCATCCAGCGTATCAGCCCCGGACGCATTAATGATGGCCAATCGAGGAACTCGATCAATCAGCCCCAGTGCCTTCATCTCCATAAAGGCTTTGCCAAACGCGCTGCTGTTGCCCAGGTTTCCACCCGGAACAACAATCCAATCCGGTATTTGCCAGCCGAGTCCTTCGAGAACTCGCAGCATGATTGTCTTCTGACCTTCCAGACGAAACGGATTCACGCTGTTGCAAAGATAGATCGGATGCTTCGCACAGATGTCGCGAACTCGAGCCAGGGCGTCATCAAAGTCGCCGCGAATCTGAATCGTCTTCGCACCATAATCCAGTGCCTGTGACAACTTACCGAAAGCAATTTTGCCACTGCCGACGAAGACGATGCACTGAAAATGTCCGGTGACTCCCGCATAGATTGCTAATGACGCGCTGGTGTTTCCGGTCGAAGCACAAGCCGTCATCTTTGCACCAACCATGCGTGCATGAGTTGATGCGGCGGTCATGCCGTTGTCTTTAAAGCTGCCTGACGGGTTCATCCCTTCATACTGCAGGAAGAGGTGGCCCGCTTTCATATCGCACTGACGAGCCAGCAAATCATTCTTCTGCAGAATGGTCTGGCCTTCGCCGATCGTGACGATTTGCTCATCGGTGGCAAACGGCAACAGTTCTCGAAAACGCCAGACACCGCTGTAGTCGACGGGATTCAGGCGTGTCGTCCAGCGGCGTTCGAATTCTGAAAGTGACTTAGGGACTGGCACCGCATCCCAGTCGTACGTGACGTCCAGCAGACTACCGCACTTCGGGCAAGCCGTAAGGATCTGGCCCACATCATAAGTGGCCGCACAATCGGGATGGATACACTGCTGAAATGCAACTGACATGGAAAACCAGAATGAAAGAGGAACTCGTTGGGGACGACGGTCTCAAGTCTCAAGCGTGTTGTTGACCTGTTGTTCAATTAGCCGCAGGGCGTTAGCCCCCGGTTCTTTTCTTTTCTTTGCTTTGCAGAAAAACTGGACGCTAAAGCGTTCCAGCTAATTTGATCAACAGTCTTAAGTGCCGTAGCGTAGAGCCGGAAGCAGGCTAATGCCAGACGATTGCTGTTCAATTGCCTGAGCAGCCCAGCCCACAAGCCTGGCCATCACGATCACCAGAGCCTGCCGATCCGCCGGAATATCCAGCAGCGTCATGAGACGAGCTGCCGCCCAGTCCGTCGTGGGAACTCGCTGTTCCTGAGCTTGCAGCTTTTCGAGGCGAGCCGCAGCCGCTTCCACGCGGATTCTGTCGATACTTCCCAGCATTGTGCGACAGGTTTCTGTCAGCAGAGAGGCACGATTGTCTTCTGAGGCACCAGCAAATCCGAAAGGCATCGGCTGGCCTTCTCGCCGTCGCCACCACGCCTCAACCTGTCCTGGATTCAGGAATCCTTTCAGCAGGTCGCTGGTCCACAAAAACGGGTCATTCCGAAGTTGAGAAACAAACAGTGACGCCGCCGACTGCAGCACCGGGACAATATGAGACGTCGTGCTGGCCGCAAACCTCGCCGTAAAACACGCCGGACGCATTTCCGTAAGGCACTCGCAAATCATCAGCGCGTTCATGGCTGCATCTTCTGCCGCCGAAGGACGCTGTTCGGTTCCTCGCAGTCGGCATAACAGACGCCCGGCCCAGGTGAGTTCTGCTTCATCGGCTGACAGCTGTGTCGAAGACAATGCCGCGATGTCTGTCGAATCTCCTAGTGCGGAAGAAATAATTAAGGGCAACTGAGCCAGCAAACGAAGCACTCGAGTTCTTGCGCTTTCGTCATTGCTGTCACAAGGTGTCGGATCAAAAAATGAAAGCAGCGAGAGACAAAGAGGGAACAAATCCAGCGGCCGCGCCCCAACCGGAAGTCGGGCAAGAATTTCTGTGGTCGACTCATCAATCACTGAAGAGTCCGCGATGATGGAACTGCAGTCCGCCATCTCTTCTTCCGTCGGCAGATTCTGGTGCAGCAGAAGCCAGATGACATGCTCGAATGAGTACATCTGGATCAGGTCTTCGACCGCATGTCCGCAGTAATGCACTCCTGCGTCGCCATAGGTCAA
>JBIIIF010000369.1:0-5647 GCA_044235005.1 Planctomycetaceae bacterium
ATTGGTGTGAAAGTGTGGATTGATTTGGGCGATTATTCGAACGAGGAGACTGCAGATGGCGCTAATGCCAAAGCGGGTCAAGCATCGAAAAAGCCAAAGAGGGCGTATAAGAGGTAAGGCGACTCGCGGCAACACTGTTGTCTTTGGCGAATGGGCACTGCAGTCTCTGGATCCTGGGCATATTACTGGGCAGACGATTGAAGCATGCCGTATCGCCGCGACACAGTATGTTCGTGGCGAGGGTCGAGTCTTTATCCGCATTTTCCCTCAGAAGTCTGTGACTTCTCGGCCGCTTGAAACCCGAATGGGTAAAGGTAAAGGGGAGCCGGATCGTTGGGTTGCTGTTGTTAAACCCGGGACCGTGCTGTTTGAGCTTGGTGGTGTGTCTCACGACACAGCCCGAAGCTGTTTTAATCGTGTTGCTCACAAGCTTCCTGTGCGCGTTCGTCTTGTTGGGCGGCGTCCAGAGATTTAGTTGAGGGTGCTATGGCCAAGTCGAGCGCAATTCGGGAGATGTCCGACGAGCAACTGCAGCATGAACTGCGGGAAGCGCAACAATCGCTTTTCCGCTTAAGAGTTCAGGCGGCCACTGAGCGGAATGACGTTCCCAGTAATGTTAAGAAGTTGCGAAGAGACATCGCGCGGATGTTTACGGTCCAGCGCGAACGAGAACTTTCTAAGGTTTGATTGGGCGGAGCGATGAGAAAGACATTAGTTGGGGTTGTTGCTCGAGATCCTCGGCCCAATACGGTTCGGGTTGAGATCGATCGCAGAATGAAACATCCGAAATACGGAAAGATCATTCGCGGACGAACTGTTTGCCACGTGCATGATGAACAGTGCGTTGCGAAGAAGGGTGACACGGTAGAGATCGTTGAGTGTCCGCCCAAGTCAAAGCTGAAGCGTTGGGAACTTGTGCGGGTTGTTAGTACATCCGGGATTGCGGCAGTTGGTGAGTGAGAGCGTGGCGTGACGCCAGGATCGCTGAGGTTGAATCATGATACAGATGCAGACGTTATTGGATGTTGCGGATAACTCCGGGGCAAAAACCGCGCGGTGCATTAAGGTGCTTGGCGGTACACGTCGTCGTTATGCTGGGCTTGGTGATATCGTTGTGGTGAGTGTTCAGAAGGCGCTCGCAGGCAGTGCTATTAAGTCAGGGTCCGTTGTGAAAGGCGTCGTCGTGCGGACACGCAAGGCGGCTCGTCGTCCTGACGGCTCCTACGTCAAGTTTGACCGGAACGCGATCGTGATTGTAGATAACGACGGGAATCCCAAGGGTACTCGAATTTTCGGAGCCGTTGCCCGTGAGTTGCGCGATCGACGCTATATGAAGATCGTCAGTCTTGCGAGTGAAGTGGTTTAGTTTTTACGGCGGTTATTTTTCAAGAGTGATCAGACATGACCCGGTTGCACGAAGAGTATCGTAGCCGAATTATCCCTGAGCTGAAGGCGTCCCTCGGCAAGTCCAATATCCACGCCGTTCCCCGTCTGCAGAAGATCGTGGTGAGCATGGGTGTTGGGGAAGCTGTCAACGACCGCAAGCGATTGGACCAGGCGGTTGAGCAGTTGACGCAGTTGGCTGGGCAAAAGGCGCAGATCACTCGTGCTCGCAAATCAGTTTCCGGGTTTCGATTGCGTGAGGGCCAGCCGATCGGGTGCCGAGTGACTCTTCGAAGTAAGAGGATGTATGACTTCCTGGAACGATTGATCACGTTGGCATTGCCGCGAGTGCGTGACTTTCGGGGTGTCAGTCCGAAGGGGTTCGATGGAAATGGGAATTATAACTGCGGTCTCACCGAGCAGTTGGTTTTTCCTGAGATCGATCCCGAGACGGTCACAGCGACTCAGGGTATGAATATCACTTTTGTCACCACGGCGGTGAGTGATGATGACGGTCGCGCATTGTTGAAGGCATTTGGAATGCCGTTCAAGACAGAAGAATAGGTTGACGTTTCGCTGGTAAATGTTGAGATCAGGCAATGGCAAGCAAAGCAAAAATCGAAAAGGCAAATCGTACACCTAAGTTCAGCAGTCGGCAGGAGCATCGTTGCATGCTGTGCGGCCGTCCGCGCGCCGTTTATCGCAAGTTCAAAGTATGCCGAATTTGCTTCCGAAATCTGGCGTTGGATGGTTTGATTCCGGGTGTTAAGAAGGCCAGTTGGTAGAACAAGGGTTGGTGCAGTATGATGACAGATCCGATAGCAGACTTGCTGACACGAATCCGAAACGGCGTTCAGGTTGAACGGCCGTTTGTTGATGTTCCTTGTTCGAAGATCAAGGTGAGCATTGTTGAGGCGTTGCAGCGCGAAGGGTTCGTATGGGATTACGAAGTTCTTGACGCTGAGTGCGGTAAGACGCTGCGAGTGAACTTGAAGTACGGTCCGGCTGGTGAGCATGTTATTCAGCACATTGAGCGGGTTTCGAAACCCGGCTGCCGCGTTTATTGTGCGGTGTCGGAGATGAAGGACATTCGCCAGGGTACCGGGATCGCCGTCCTGTCGACATCCAGGGGTGTGCTTAGTAATCGGGAAGCCAGGAAGTTGGGTGTTGGTGGCGAACTTGTCTGTCAGGTTTGGTAGATTTGCCGGTTGTCTTCGCTTTTGGGTGAATTGTCATGTCGAGAATTGGTAAAAAACCGGTCGCCATTCCTGGCGGAGTAAAGGTTGAGGTTAACGGCAGCAGGATTACGGCCAAGGGGCCTGCCGGTGAGTTGGTGCTGGCGGTTCATCCTCTGATGGGCGTTTCAGTTGATGGAGCCTCTTTGCAGGTGACGCGTCCGGATGACAAGCGTAGTAGCCGTGCCTTGCATGGGCTGACGCGGAGTCTCATCCAGAACATGGTGTCCGGGGTGGTCAAGCCGTTCGAGAAAAAGCTAGAGATTCAGGGCGTCGGATACAATGCCAGTATTTCAGGCACTAAGTTGACGTTGCAGGTTGGTTTCGCGAATAAGATTGTGCTGGAAGTGCCCGCTGGTGTTAAGTGTGAGGTGCCCGATGCTACTCATGTGATCATTAAGAGCTCAAACAAGCAGGCATGTGGTCAGTTTGCAGCGGAGATTCGCTCTGTACGTCCACCAGAACCGTACAAGGGCAAAGGTATTCGGTATCAGGACGAGTTCGTTCGACGTAAAGCCGGTAAGGCTTTTGGTTCCAAGTGATTTTTGTATACTAGCAGTCGAGTTTAGCGATGAGTGTTCGTTCACGTCTTGCGTTGCAACAAAAGCGTCGACAGTATCGAGTGCGAAATCGAGTTGTCCGGGATTCCCATGGTCGACTCCGTTTGAGCGTGTTCCGCAGCAATCGCCACATGTATGCGCAGATCATAGACGACGTTGCTGGCAAGACACTTGTGTCAGCCAGCACAGTGGAGTCTGAGATTGCTGGTCCTGGCGGTGTTGGCGGAGATCAGGATGCCGCTCGTAAGGTCGGTCAACTTGTCGCGGAGCGTGCCGTGAAGGCTGGCATTACGCAGGTTGTCTTTGATCGTGGTCGGTTTGCGTACCACGGCCGAGTTGCTGCACTTGCAGATGCAGCCCGTGAGTCCGGGCTTGATTTTTAAGATCAAATTATTAGTTCGAATTGTGCTGTTTGGCGAGGTGTCGCGTGTCGTCCGCAGAAGTAAAAAGTGATTCCGGTGAACGAGTCGTTCAGATTCGCCGATGCGCGTGCGTCGTTAAGGGCGGTCGTCGCTTTAGCTTCGCCGCCCTGGTTGTGACTGGTGACGGTCACGGCCGAGTTGGCTACGGCTACGGAAAAGCAATCGAGGTTCCTCTGGCGGTGGACAAAGCTACAAAGCAGTCCAACCGAAGCCAGATGAGCGTTGCTGTTGTTGGGACAACGATTCCGCATCAGGTGATCGGGGAGTTCCGATCGTCTCGTGTATTGTTGTTGCCAGCGAAGCCCGGTACTGGCATCATCGCCGGTGACTGTGTTCGTTCCGTGGTGGAAGCGGTTGGCATTACTGATATTTTGACGAAAGCCTACGGTTCTACGAATCCGTTGAACCTGGTGAAGGCTACGATGGAAGCTCTTAAGAAGCTTCGAACACGAGAGCAGATAGAACGACTGCGAGGGGTGTCGCTGTGATTTTGAATGACGTTCAGAGTGGGAATGAGCCGCGAAAGGCTCGCAAACGTATTGGGCGCGGTACAGGCTCTGGTCACGGTAAGACCGCCGGGCGTGGGCATAAGGGGTTTTTTAGCCGGTCCGGTTCTTCTCGTCGCGTTGGATTTCAGGGCGGGCAGATGCCTCTGTTCCGTCGCGTTGCCAAGCGAGGCTTCAGTAACAACTTCTTCGCTGCTGACGTTGCGGTGATTAATGTTGGTGAGTTGAATGAGGCTTTCGAAGCTGGTGCAGAGGTGACTCCTGAACTGCTTGTTCAGAAGGGCTTGGTAAGAACTTCGTTCGAGGAACTAAAGGTCCTGGGAGACGGGGAGCTTACGAAGAGCCTCAGGATTTCAGCACACAGATTCTCGGCAGCAGCCGAAGCCAAGATCAACGCCGTTGGCGGATCGTACAACGTGATCGCGGTTGGCAGCTTCTAGGCAGCAGTGAAGTGTTAATTCAGATTACGAAAGGGGGGGCGGAATGTTTGCAAAATTGCTGACGGTTTTTCGCATCCCTGAGTTGCGCAGGAAGATCGTTTTGACGATCGTGCTGCTTGCGGTGTATCGCCTTGGGTTTCATATCACTCTGCCGTTCATGGATCATGATGCCATCAAGAATGTGATGGAGAACGCTCAGAGCGGAACGACCGGAGTGGCCGGCTTGTTGCAGGTAGTTTCGGTTTTCTCTGCTTCGTCGTTGCAAAGTGGATCTGTGTTTGGATTGGGTATTATGCCCTACATCACGGCTTCCATCGTGTTCCAGTTGCTTGGCACAGTGTATCCGCCATTGGAAGCTCTCCAGAAGGAAGGCGAATCGGGGCGACGACGACTGAACGAATACACACGGTATGCGACAGTGTTCGTCTGTGTGCTTCAGAGTTTCGGGCTGTTGTGGTCGATGCGCGGTGGCTCTCCTGGTCAGGCGGCTATCCTTCAGGAATATGATACTGTCGGATGGTTGGTGTTTGGCACGATTTTGATGACAGCCGGTACTGTGTTTCTGATGTGGATCGGGGAGCAGATTGACGCCTACGGGATAGGAAATGGGATTAGCTTGTTGATCATGGCAGGGATTCTGGCGAGAATGCCGGAGATCGCCAGCAAGTGGATCGCCGGGATTCAGTCCAGTGGATTACAGATTGGTAGCCAGTACGGCATTGAGCGTCTTCTGGTGATGGCGGCGTTGTTCGTCTGTGTTATCGCTGTGGTTGTCTTCATTACACAAGGACAACGTCGGATTCCGATCCAGAGCGCGAAACATGTGCGTGGTCGCAGGGTAATGGGTGGTAACCGACAGTGGCTGCCGCTTCGAGTGAATCAGTCTGGTGTTATGCCGATCATTTTCTCGAGCAGTCTGCTGATGATACCCTACTTTGTGTTTACACAAGTCGGTGCTATGTTCGGTTCGGATGGCGGCGTCGGGGGTGTTTTTGCGGCGATTGGTGCCGCGTTTGCTCCGGGTCAGGGTTTCGTGTATAGTCTGGCCTATATCGTGTTGATTTACTTTTTCTGCTACTTTTGGACTGCGATCACTTTCAA
>JBIIIF010000129.1:0-19113 GCA_044235005.1 Planctomycetaceae bacterium
AACCAACCAACCAACCACAAAGCATCACTGCACAGCCGGTGCCGCTGGATCCGCCGCCGCTGCCGGCTCTGCCGGTGCTTCAGGTGCGACAGAAGTCAGCCAAAGTTGGCTGACAACGGTTCGATCGGCCAAAGAAAGAGTTGCAGGCTTCGGCACTTTGGTGTCAACGGATTCAGCGATGATCTTGATGGCACCTGAGAACGACGCTTTAGCACTGCCGGAGATCTTGATGGTCACGGCCTTGGAAGAGTCGCCCTCTTTCTCTGATCGAGGACACTCGGCGGTCAATCCTTCCGGTAGTCCTTCGATTTTGAAATCGATCGCTTCGGCAAAGCCATTGCGTCGAGCGATCGTCAGAGGAATCTCCAGTGGTTTGTCGGCTGGCACCGTGAATGCAGTCGTTTTTAACTCGACATCAAAAGAGGGCTTCGCTTCTTCGCATCGCAGCACATAAAAGTATCGTTCGCTTACATGCTGATATCGATCACTCACCACAATTCGATACGGCCCATCGGCAGGAATCGTAAAGCTCAGTTCTGCATCCGGATTTTCTCCGCTGATATCATCCGCTTCCTTCAGCGTTTTGCCGTCTTTGTCCTGAATGGAAAGCACTGGGTCCAGTTGTGAACCGTACCTTCGAGCCTGAACGGAAAAGCTCAGTTGTTGTGATTTCGTGGCGTTGATCAGGTAAGTATCGGTTCCCTCCGGAGCAATCATGCCGCTGACCGCGACCGGCACTGTGATTGTTCGCTCGGCAGGCAACTGTGATTCAACAACCACTGGCAGGTCGCACGCTGGCACCGAGTATGGAAGTGCCAGGCCGAGATCCAGCGTGTTGGATCCTACAGGCAACGCTGCTGTGGGAGCCGCAATGTTCCAGCCGTGTACGTTCAGAGTCACTTCACCGTCACCAGGCGGTTTTACAACCGGGGTTGTATGTTCCACAACTGGCTGGGTCGTCAGAGTCAGCCGATACACGTAGTCAGCACCGCCAGCAAACGCAATGTTGCTGTTGGGGGCTGATGGAAACGCGAAGGCTCGCACATACCAGGTTCCATCAGACGGTGCTGTGAAGATCAAACGCGGATCGAGGCTGGTGTCGTCGTTATTCTGAGCCAGCACGGTCCCGCGAGCATTAGAGACCTGAAGCACCGCGTCCATCGGAGAATTGAGGATATCATTGCCCAGGAACGCAGCGACCAGTGTCTGCCCTTTGGTCAACTGCACCGCGAACGAATCCACATCCCGAGCTTTCTCGAAGACCGCGTTAATCGTCACGGCTGGCAGAGCGGCTTGTTGAGCTTCTGCGATCTTATTGTTTGGCTCTGTCTCAGAGACCTCCGGAATCAGTCCCACGACGAACGGCTTGAGTTCTGTGGCACCAGAAGCGTTGCTGTAGCGAAGCCAGTGAACACCACCTCGCGCCGTGGGAGCAATCGTGACGGTGGCCGTGTCTCGCTTTTCTCCGAGCGCCCACGTGATGCTGTCCGCTTCGGAGTGCAGCTTGACTTCTCCGTCTCCTGCTTTGCCCGCCAGCTTGACTTCAAAGGAAGTTCCTCGCTGGCCCCCTGGCGGAAACAAGCGATCGATGGCCGGTGGCTCACCGGCCACAAGTACCGAACCGCTGAGAAGCAACAGCGGAGAAAGCAACACAGCAGGGAAATTGGAGGATCTTGAGGCGGGCATGTTATTGGCAATTCGAAATGATACGCCCGACCTCATTAACAAGGTCGGTGAAGTTGGCGAGATTTCGGGAGTCGAATCGATAAACGGCGGGGCTCAAATGATACTCGCGAAGCACTCGAGATACGATGAATACTTGAAAATCCGGCATCACTCTCTGGAATTGGTAATCGTGCTCCAGGCTGTCGTCAGGGCGAATTTTTTCGACCGGGACCATAAAGAATTCTGCGACGGCTGCACGCACGAAAACAGCCAGTTGCGTACTCATCACCTCATACCCGGCAGAAAATGTGCGTTCATCCATGTCCGATCTGTTTTCAAGATGCTGGCGCACGAGGCCCTTCTGAGTGCTTAGCTTCTGAAGGTCGCGAACAGCGAGGGCGATTGTGGCGACAAAGGCCAGACCACCCATGGCCACAGACTGCATCAACGGAGAAATATGCTTGTTCTCGACAAAACTGGCTCTGATCCGGCCGAGCAGCGCAAAAACAATCGCCACGGTCAGTGCCAGCTTCAGAATTCGTATCGCATTCATGAACGCCAATTTCGAAATGCCTGCGTTCATCGGGTGTGCTCCGGATGGTTTATCGCGAGACGACTCAGCAGTGTGGTGCGACGATCAGGACTGTTCGGGTCGATTGTTCCGATTCTGACGACTTAAAGATCGAACGCAACAGTGACTGTTTCAAACCTGCATCAGATACGTGTGGTAGGTTCAGAGTGCGGCGATGCGTTTGTCGTCAGATTTCTGATGGCCCCGATTATCAGTGAGCCACGAATGATTCGAGTTCAGGGACTCTTCAAAGAATTCGACGACCCCAGAAGCGGAGTTTTTCGCGCGCTGGACAATGTGTCGTTTGAAGTGCGTCCGGGAGAAATCTACGGACTGCTGGGCCCCAACGGAGCTGGAAAGACGACTTGCCTGCGAATTCTGAGCACGGTACTGCGACCGACTCGAGGTCTTGCCGAAGTGGACGGAATCAACGTCGTCCGTAACCCGGAAGGGGTTCGCTCCCGCATTGGCTTTATGTCCTGCAACACGGGCATTTATGATCGCATGACAGCCTGGGAAATGGTCGAGTACTACGGTCGACTCTACGGAATCCCGGAAGAAAAACTGCAGGCTCGCATCACTGAGATCTTCAACGTCCTGCAGATGAATGACATTCGAGATCGGCTGGGCGGCAAGATGTCGACCGGAATGAAACAGAAGGTTTCGATCGCGCGCACGATTGTTCATGATCCGCCTGTCATTATCTTTGATGAGCCCACATCGGGGCTGGACGTTCTTGTAGCGCGGGCTGTGCTGCAGGCCGTATCATCGCTGCGTGATCAGGGCAAATGCATCATCTTTTCGACTCACATCATGCGTGAAGTTGAGAAGCTCTGTAACCGCATCGGGATCATTCATCGCGGAAAGATTCTGGCGGAAGGAACGCTTCCGGAACTAGCGGACAAATACCAGCAGCCTGATGTCGAAGAATTGTTCTTTGACCTGATACAGCGTCGTGAAGAAGAGGTTCGAACTTCCGGAACACATTCGGAAGCCTGAGGATTTTGATGAGCTGGAAAAACATCAGACTTGTCTTTCTCCGCGAAGTGCGAGATCAGCTTCGAGATCGACGTACGCTGTTCATGATTACCATTCTGCCGGTGCTGCTGTACCCCATGCTGGGTTTGGGCATCGTCGAAATGATGCTGACCTTCAGCGAACAACCGCGCGTTGTTGTTGTGCTGAATGCAGATGATTTACCAACATCCCCTGCTCTGCTCGACGAAGCAGGCATCAGCACGGAATGGTTCGAGGATGGTGAAGAAGAAACGTCCAAACTGCGAGTGCTCGCAGAACGAACGGCGGCCGCTGATGATAAAGAGAAATCGCCTCGAAGACCTCGACGGGGTGAGAAGACGGACGAAGAACTACTGACGGTTGCTCATCAACTGGCAGAAAAAATTGAACGACTGCATGGGCTTCGTCCGGACGATGCTGCATCGACGAATTCAGATGCTGCTGCACAATCGACAGGTGATCCATCGTCTGAATCAGAAACGAATGCCACAGCAACGGCTGTCAATGAAACGGCAGAAGCGGCATCGGCAGAAGCCCGGCTGACTGCCGTTCAGGACGATATCAGTCAGCAGTTCGGGACCAGCGGATTTCAGGTTCTCGTGATTATTCCGAAGGGCTATCGAGATGCGATGGAAGCCATGCAGCGGGAGATCCAGACGTCCTCATCAGCGACGGCGGATGTCGATGCGAAGACTGTTGCCACGCTAGTCCCGCCGGTGCTTGTGGTACGCAACAGCGCGGACGACAAGTCCATGGTGGCGTTTGGACGAGTCCAGAAGGCTTTGTATTCGTGGGAAGATGCGGTTCGCAAATTCAGCTTTGAGCAGGCCGGTTTGCCGAAAGAACTCCAGCACCCTGCACGACTCGCCTGGATTGAAGTGGCTCGTGAAGAACAGGTGGCGGCCAGTGTGTGGAGCAAAATGTTCCCCGCTTTGCTGGTCATTATGGCGTTGACCGGAGCTTTTTATCCGGCGATTGACCTCGGGGCCGGCGAGAAAGAACGCGGCACGATGGAGACGTTGTTGATCAGCCCCGCCAAGCGAGTTGAACTGGTGCTGGGCAAGTTTGCCACGATCATGTTGTTTAGTACGGCGACAGCGTTGCTGAATCTATTGAGTATGGGACTGACCGGGCAACAGATGTCAGCGGTGATGAGTGACGGAATGGCCAATCGAGTCAGTCTGGATTTTCCGGGCCTCGCACCGTTGGCCTGGCTGGTGATTCTGCTGCTGCCTTTGTCTGCACTCTTCAGTGCGTTATGTCTGGCTCTGGCGACTTTTGCGAGATCAACAAAAGAAGGTCAATACTATCTGACACCATTGCTGATGGTCGTGATGGGACTGACAATGTTTTGTCTGTCGCCCGCTGTTGAAATGACTCCGCTGTACAGTGTGATTCCTGTCGTCAATGTGGCACTGTTGCTGAAGGGGTTGCTGCTGAATTCAGCGAGTTCCGGCAATCTGGTTGTGTATGCGATCCCCGTGCTGATCTCGAGCATTGGTTACAGCATGCTGGCGCTTTGGTGGGCGATCGAACTTTACAACAGTGAAGACGTGTTGTTCCGTGAAGCGGAGAAGTTCGATATCCGGATGTGGTTCCGACAGATTCTGCGAACGAAAGACGCAGTCCCTGCTCTGCCTGAAGCGGGTTTTTGCTTCATCCTGATTCTGATGCTGCAGTTCGTCGCGATGACATATATGAGGCCTGATCTCACTAGCGGAGACCCGGGCCTGACGATGATGCGGCTGATCGTGATTCAGCAGTTGACGATGATTGCCTGCCCGGCAGTCTTTATGGGGATGCTACTCACGACCAGTCTGCGAGCCACATTTCGTCTGCGCATGCCGTCCATGACTGCGATGGCGCTGGGAGTGGGGCTGGCAATCGTTGCTCATCCGTTGAGTGTAGAACTCAGTCAGTTTCTGGTTGAGCATCAGGTCTTTCCGGAACTCCCTGAGTCAGCTCGACAGGTCATGAGCCTGATGAAGACCGGAGATAAGCCGGTGTGGCTGCTGCTGCTTGTGTTCGCGGTAACTCCAGCAATTTGCGAAGAGCTGGCGTTTCGTGGCTTTATTCTGAGTGGGCTGGCGCGAGGTGGTCGTCTGGCGATTGCGGTTGGCATCTCAAGCATGATGTTCGGCATTATTCATATGATTCCACAGCAGGCATTCAATGCGGCTTTGCTGGGGCTCGTGCTGGGCCTGCTGGCAATCTACAGTCGCAGCTTGTTTCCGGCCATGGCCTTCCACTTCTGCAACAATGCGATTGCCACGTTTCACGCAGGTGAAGGCGGAAGAATCGTGGCTGATGGCGTGTTCTTCTCACGCGATCCGGACGGTTTCCTGCGCTATGAAGCCCCGCTGCTGATTCTGTGTGCGATTGCACTCATACTGATGATTGTGCATATGACCAAAGTTGTCATCCGAGATCAGGACGCGAAGCGCCGAGGACTCGTGCCGGACTTTCGTGAACTTGCCGATGGCGAAGAGGTTGTTGCGTAGGATCTGGTGAGCAGAACGGTGAGCACGGGCAATTGCTTTAGTCGTTTACCGCCCAGCCGCAGGCGCCGGCAATTTCCTTGTTAGCCGGCGCCTCTGGCTGGGCGGTAAACAAGAGCCGACAGACTGTGCCTTGATAACACCCTTGGCGAGCCTCAGTCGGTTCACTTATCAAATCGCAGGTTATGGAACGACGCACTGCGAACAGGGGCGGGGATAACTTCCGGGGCGATGTTGTCAGTGGGAGCCTCTGAGATTGGTTCAGGCATTCCTCGCCGGCGATTCAACTGAGCGATCTCGCGCTGGATTTCCATGCGTCTGGATTCGGCGGCGACAAAGGAAGGATCTGCACTGACCGCATCGTCAAACAGTTGTTCGCAATTGCGGAGTGAGTTCTCGTAGACAATCATGGCGACCTGATACTTCGCCGTGGCTTCATCAACCGCCTGTTCAAAGTGCGGCAACGCCTCTTCAGGTCGTCCGCAGCGAGCCAGCGCCTGACCGAGCGCGTAGTGGATGTTTCGGTCGGAAGGATTTGCTGTGGTCGCCACTTCCAGGATTTGCACGGCTTCTTCCCACTGATCACGCGAGGCGTAGATTTTGGAAAGATGAACGGCAAGATGCGGCTGATCAGCCGCCAGTCGAATCACCTGCGACAACTGATCGTGTGAGGCGACACCAACGGTTGCGGAATTCAGAGGAGTCGATTCCGCCAGTCGCGGCATTTTATCGAACGTTCGCACTCGGCTGAGTTCTCGTCCAGTCTGAGCTACGATCAGACAGTTCGGCACCTTTTCTTTCAGTTGCCGCACACCGTCTTCGGTGACTCCCGTGTTGATGACGCTGAGCCCCTTGAGTTCCTTCAGAGTCTGCAGATGAACCAATCCTGCGTCGGTGATCTGCGTGTTATTCAACGACAAGTATCGCAATTTCTCCCAACGATCTGCTCCGGCCAGGCCATCATCGGTGATCTCTGTGTTAGAGGCGTCAAGCAGAATGAGTTCCGACGCACCGGCCAGTGAACGCAGGCCTTCGTCGGTGATCTTTGTTCCTTTGAGCTTAAGGGCTCGCAGCTTTGGAAGGCTGAGCAAGCCAGCCATTGAAGCATCATGGATGTCAGTGCCGGTCAGATCGAGTTCACGGACTTCCGGAAAGATCCCGATGGTCTGCAGCAGTGGATCGGTAACGCTGCTGAACGAAAGGTCGATCTCAACGATGGCACCCGTTTCGTTGGGCTTCAATTTTCCTCCGGAACGACGAAACGCTTCAACAACGTTATCTTCCGAGAGCGGTTCCGGTTCGGGCATTACCGGTTCCGGGCTGGCGGGTTCCTGTTGCGTGTCCGGCATTTGAATGTCGGCGGCCGGTGGGAACGGACTTTCCGGACTGTGAAACTCGGAATCGTGGCGACTGATCTCGGGTGATGGATCCGACGGCTCAGAATTCTCTGCGTTGGAATCGCGGCTGGGATTGTGCGCTGTCGCCGCTCGTTCGACAACCTGAGACGCTGGCAATCCGAATCGGCTCGCGCGGGGCATTTCGCGGAATGATGACCGGCAGCCAGCAACGCAGCTCACCAGCATCAGAATCCACATAAGTGGAGTCGAGCGAAGTCGAGACGCTGAAATGTGAAGACCGGGAAAAGGCATCCGTGCAAATCTTTCAGGATCGTCCATGATCGTGGGCTGGCATGCACTGCTCAGACGGATGTTTCTTCGGTCGCTTTGGTTTCGATCGCACAGGCTCATGGGTTATGTCAGGGAGATTCTTTGTCCAATGTGCACGTCGCTCTCTTTATGGCGGACGTGCGGTTCCCGACAGATTCGCGGTCTGGTCCGATTTCTTAGGCTCTGCTGTCTGAAGTCTGGACGTGTGACTCTTCATTTCAATCGCTACAGCCCGCACAGGTTAATACCCACCCCTGGCATGATGACGTCCGGCAACAACCTGTTCCGACAGGGCAACAAATGCGGGCTATTTTTACACGGGTTGAAATGTATCACTGACCTTTTATTCAGCAGTTCATGAGACGATCGTTTCGTGATTCGTTTCCTGACTTCTCAAAATAATGTCGTCAAACCGAAATCTTTCAGGGTCGTTCGTTCTCGAGACCAAAGTCATGTGGCTTGCCATGGCTTTGTTGTTGGCGACCAACGACCGTTCATGGGGCCAGGCTGCCGTCGAGATCCCAACGCTTGTATTCTCGATTGAGGAGAATAGTGAAGCGGGGACTGAGGTGGGTGCGTTGGCAGAGCTGTATCCGGAACTTAATCGCTTTCGCTTGTCGAAACGATCTCGATCAACGCTGCTTCAAGTTCATCCGGATACGGGTGTGATTTCGATCAGAGATGGTGCAAAGCTTGATTTTGAAAAACGATCAAACATTACACTGACGATTGTCGCTGATATTCGCGAAGAGCAGGAAGACCCATACCTTGCAGAATTTGCCGAATCTCTCCGCAGCGAAGGGTTTTCATCGAGAACTCTTTCCCGGCTGATCCCACTGGAACGACGTATCCAGGTACAGGTGTTGGTGCGTGATGTCGAGGAGGCTGGCGAAGCTCCTGCTGCTTCTGACGATCCTGGCATGGAGGCGCGTGCTGCTGATTATGGGTCTGCTGTTGTTCCATTTGATGAAGCGGCGGCTCCCGAAAATGGCTCGACGGATACAGTAACACCAGAGATGGTGATGTCGGAGATCAGAAGACCCGCGCCAGAATTATCTGCGGTGGAGTTATCTCCGCCTGTCATCACTTCGCCTGTCATCACTTCGCCTGCGACGCAGTTGTTGACACCTGAATCGAAAGTTGCAGATGCGAACATGCGGATTCGCGATGCCGCAACTCCTGAGGTGGCCAATCCTTTGATCGCGGCGGACGACGTTATTACCGCACCGGAGCCTGAGGTGCCGCTGCCCTCCGATGTGCCTTCAATGCCTTCTGAACAATCCGGTGCGAATCGCAAAAATCTGGCTTTGTCAGGATCGTCGGGGCAGGCTGTGCTTCAGTTGAATGCTGTGACTGCTGACGGTCGCGGAAGAATCGCTCCGAACCCAACAGAGGTTGTCGCAGATCAGACGCTGGCGGCTGCAGGTGTTGACGCTGCTGAGATGGCGGCAACTACGCGCAGAACGTTTTTGTTGCAAAGCATGGTGAGCCTGATAATCGTTCTGGGGGCTGCTTATCTGCTGCGTCATCGCTGGAAGTCTTTCAGAAAGTCGCTGCCACAGCCTCAGCAGGAACAAGTGACTGAGCAGACGACACCGGAAGTGCAGGATCTCACTACGGCTGAGACGGCGTTGGAAGACCAGGCAGAGCTGAGTGCTGCTGATGAGTTTGTGACGGAGCCGATTCTGGATGAAGTATTCCCCCGGATCGAGCAGACACTGAATCCTGTTATCACACAAGAAGCCGAAGAAGATTCAGGTGTGCCGTTTGATCCGGAATCTCTGATTGATGATGATTATTTTAATGACGCAGCCGACCTGCAATCACTCAGGTCAAACAATGCTCAGTTGGGTGATCAACTGGAGGCACGTGCTGGTTCTGTCGAGTCTGCTCCGAAGGATCAACGGCCAATTGATGATCTCCTGACAGAGACGACGGCAATGTATTGTCGAGCGACAACAACGCGGACCGATGAACATTCGTCGGTGGCTGCGGACTTCTCCCGCGATCAGGATCGTGAATTCACTGATGGATTGATACGGGATGGCCGCTCTGAATTCGCTCTCGGATGCACTCAGCCCTCGCCTCATGATCAGGATTCTGTATCACCGACGGAACCACGCTGGAACTCGGACTGGCCTGGCTATTCTGACGGGAAACCAGACCTTGCCGTCGCAACTCCAACGGCAGCGACCAAAACGGTTGCAGTGCTCGCAGAAGAGTCAAAGTCAACTGCGGGCGTTGAGACAACTGATGACAAGATTGCCAATCTGCGGAATGAGTTGGCGGAATTGTTTGCGATCCAGAAGAAGGCTCAGGCTGCGGAAGCCAAAGGAGTTGCGTCCGTTGAGCCCGTTGTTCAGGAGACTCCTGACAGCGAAGACAGCAAGGTTAAGCCGGAGGCATGCCCGGAAGAAACGCATCTCGAGTCAGTTGCTCAGTATTTGAGTCAGTTGCTGGAGCGATCCAAGAAGGAAGAAGCGGGCGACGCAATCTTTGTGGAACGCAGAAAGACCTCTGAGAAAGCGACAGGGAAACGGGATGGTCCTGATCGTCGCGGAGGCCAGAAGGCAAAGGCTCCCGTAAAGTCTTACATTGATTCTTACATGAGTGAGCAAGGCGGCGAGTTGACTCATGATTCTGCCTCGCAGAAATCTCCTGAGGCATCGTTAGACGAGTTTGCTCGTCCAATTGAACTCAAGCCACCTTTTGAAAGACGGCCGGTCGACGTGCAAGCGATTCGCCAGCACATGAATTCGTTTCGCAACGTCGCTTCAACCTCCCTGGAGCATGCCCTGGCGTCTCATCGCATTCGTCAGGCCAAAGGGAAGGTGGCGGGGAGAACAACGCTCGTCATTGGGCTGACTGTCGTGTCAGTGCTGGCGATCGCAACCAACTCTGCGATGAAGATCTACTTCCCTTCGCTCGGCTGGCTCATGGGATTAATCGTTTGTCTGGCCATCGCCGAACTGATTCTGCGAGTAGAGGCCATCCGAAGGCAACGCCGTGAACTTCGTTATCGAATTCTGGAGCCCGTCAAAAACACTGGTGATCGGAATGATAAGGGCTGCGAGGACGCCGTTGTCTCAGGTCATGATGTTTCAGGGATCCTGCCGTGAACCACTAACAGGATCCCCGTGGAGGTCACAGCGAGGTCCCTGTAAGATGGAAATTCCTGCCCGTCGAAGCGGCGTCGGGCAGGAATCTTCAGCCTGCATCTGAAGGTTGAATTGTGGGCGTTTCAGGAAGCCGGACTACTTGAGGAATTTCTCGATCGCATCGAGACCCCTGGTCAGTGATTCCATCGACGCAGCGAAGCTCAGGCGGACATAACCCGGAGCACCGAACGCGTCGCCGCTGACGAGAGCCACGTGGGCTCGTTCCAGCAGAGCGGTACAGAAATCGGTGGCATTGGAAACGGGTTCGCCACCACCGACAGGTTTGCCGAAGTAGCTGCTGACGTTGAAGAACACGTAGAAGGCTCCGCCGGGTTCAGCAAAGCTCAACCCCGGGATCGCTCGCAGACGACCGGAAACATAGTCGCGTCGCTTTGCAAATTCCTTGCACATCTCGGCCACGCATTCCTGTGGTCCGTTCAAAGCCGCCAGAGCCGCGTACTGAGAAACGCTGCATGGATTTGATGTTTGCTGACTCTGCAGCTTGTTGATTGCACTGCTGACGTTTTCCGGAGCCAGTGTCCAGCCAATTCGCCAGCCAGTCATCGCGTAGGCTTTGCTGACACCGTTGACGATGACGGTTCGCTTCTTCACTTCTTCGCCGAACGAAGCGAACGAACGGAAGGTGTGACCGCTGTAAATCAGCTTATCGTAGATCTCATCGGAAAGAACGATGATGTCCTTTTCAACGGCGACTTTGGCAAGACCTTCCAGCATGTCGACCGGATAGACTCCGCCCGTTGGATTGCTGGGGCTGTTCAGCATCATCAGACGAGTTTTTGGAGTAATCGCTTTGCGGAACTGCTCCGGCGAAAGACAGAAACCGTCCTTCTCTTTCGTTTCCACGAGAACTGGCTTTGCACCGACAAGCTCTACCAACGCGGAATAGCTGACCCAGTAGGGCGTGGGAATGATGACTTCATCACCCGGTTCGCAACAGGCGACGAGAACATTGTGCAGGCAATGCTTTGCACCGTTGGAGATGGTGACTTCTGAAGGCTTGTAGCTAACTCCGTGGTCACGCTTGAACGCGTCACAGATGGCCTGCTTGAGTTCAGCGATTCCGGTCGCCGCTGTGTAGCGAGTATGACCGGCATCCATCGCCACTTTGGCGGCTTCACGAATGTGCTGCGGTGTGATGAAGTCCGGCTCGCCGACTGTGAACTCCAGCACGTCGATGCCTTTACTTCGCAGCTCACGCGCTTTAGCGGCAGCGGCCAGAGTTTCAGACGGCTTCAGATTGTTCACAAGTGCGGAAGTGTGCATGGTAGTTTGTGGGAACGGAGTGAAGTGATGGTTCTGGGAAACAAGAGTCAGCGATACACGTGACCAACCGGGCCAGCAGCATCGGAGTTGCTCCGCTGCCAGTCTGGTTTGTGGCCGTCAAGTCCACTGTGTCTGGCTGTTCGGTCAGTTTTTACAGTGCCAGAGTCTAGTGATGATCGGGACCTTTCGAAAAATCGGCCTTGGTCTGTTGTGGGATTTCTCAGAAATCTGCCGGGAAAATCGCCGTTTAGCTGCTGGCTGGTCTGATTCTTCGGACCCGAAGGCCACGAATTCGCGTCAAACGGGCCACAGAGGAAAGCATCCGACACGGGAGATGGCTATCTTTCGCACAAGATATTACAGGATCGAGTACTGTTTCCCAAAAATCCACTGCCGTGCAGATCGCCGAAATTTTTGAATCTATCCAGGGTGAAGGACCGTGGGCCGGAACACAATCGTTGTTCATTCGGACCTCCGGCTGCAACCTGCGCTGCTGGTTTTGTGACACACCCTACACGTCGTGGAAACCAGAAGGCACCGCGTGGTCGCTGGATCAACTGGCTCATCGAATCGCCGAGTGCCAGGCTCCGGATGTCGTTCTGACTGGCGGTGAGCCGATGCTGATTCCGGATCTGGTGACGCTCACGAAGAAGTGTCATGAGTTGGGGCGACGAGTCACCATCGAGACTGCTGGAACTGTTGATCAGCCGGTTGAGTGCGATTTGATGGCGATTAGTCCGAAGCTCAGCAATTCCGTGCCTGATGATCCCCAGTGGCGTGATCGGCATGAGCAGACAAGATTTCGGCCTGAGGTGATTCGAGCTCTGCTGTCACGATATCGATGCATTCTGAAGTTCGTGATTGATCGTCCTGAGGATGTCGAAGAAGTCATTCGCTGGATGTCAGAGATGCCTGAAGCAGAGCCTGATATCGTGTGGTTGATGCCCCAGGCTCGAACACGCGAACAACTGTCTGAGAAGTCCGATTGGCTGCGTCGACTCGCGCGGCGGCATGGTTTCAACTATTCATCTCGACTGCATATTGAAATGTTTGGCAATGTCCGCGGCACATAAGTCGCGTGATTATCTCGGCTGTAACGACCAATCTGACAAGGCCGCGGCCTCGGTTTTGGGTTCTGACTGCAATCAGCCGGCACGCGTTACCGTTCGGCTTGTGACTCTTCCTCAGGAGCCAGGGTCCTGAATCTTCAGAATTCCAGACAAATCTGCCGGGAATCATTGTCCGTCGAGCCTGATTACGTTGGAGGTCGGCAAAATCGCAAGTGGTCTTGAATGTAGGTCCTTTCTGCCGGAAAGGACTTTCGCCGAAAGGCCAACTAAGTATGCAACTTGTTGAGAGTTGCGGTCGTTTTTTTGGATAATCTGCGCATAAGTCGCAGCAAGCCGCGAAGTTCTGCTCTGCAGGCAGGACCTGCAAAAATCGGTGTTGGCACCGGCAACGTCAGAAATTTCAGCAACTGCTTGCCATTGCTCTCGCGGAAGCAGACAATTCATATCGACCTGCGGGGAGTCTTCAGCAACTCCGGCAGTGTCTAACCAATTTGGCAGGGCCTGTGCGATGTATTCGATGACTCGATGGTCAATCATCCTTGTGCTGCTCCTGCCTGTGCTCAATTGGCCCGCGAATGAAGTTTGTGCCGACGAGGATTCGCTGTTTCTGCAGATCGGAAAAATGATCGGTGGAGCGATTCGAGGCGAGGCGGAGCCCGAAGTTTTTGTACGAGAGATGCCAGCGAATGAGGCACTTCTTAAGCCGGGCGAGCAGGATCGGCAGGATTTTCAGAAGCGGATTCAGGCCTACAGTGATTCCGTTGAAGCTTGGGTCAGCTCAACATGCCAGGTCTCTGACGAGCAGAAAGGTCTGTTGAAGGAGATCTTTGCCGCTCAGGTCAAGAAGGATATTGAAGCATTTGGCAAAGGCCAGGATCCTGATCAGCGGAATAAGCCATTCCCCAAAAGTTTTGTGCTGTTTTTTACTCGCAAGGACGGAATTGCGACCGAGTTCTCTGAAGACGTGTTCCGTGTTCTGCGAAAAGATTTCCTGTCGCCCGAGCAGACCGGGAAACTTGATGCCGCCTCAACGGAGCGGCAGACATTTCAGCGAGATGCTTACATCGATTTTCTGGTGTCGATGATTGATAAAGAACTCTACCTGAGTGCTGAACAGCGTGACTCTTTGCGGGCCCATTTGCAGGGGCGGAAGACACCAATCACGCATCCGATGTATGCGTTCCAGCCACAGGATTACTACCTGCCATATGAGTCCATGACAACGCTCCTTTCGAGTGTTCCTGGCAAGAGTATTCTGGATCCTCCGCAGAAGAAGAGACTGGCAGATCTCACCGGCACTGACCCGAACAATCAGCAAGTTGTCTTCCAGGCCGAAGAGGGTGTTGAGGGCTGGTACAAGAAAATGCATCAACTCGGGTTGAAGCAGCGGGAGCTTTACCTGCGCGCAGCAGCGGTACGCATCGCGTGGTATCAGAAGGAACTGCAGCTTTCTCCCGAGCAAGTCGACCACCTCACGATTGCCAGTAAAGGTGCGGCGATTCGAGCGTTGGCCGACTGGAAAGAGAGCACCGAGCAGACATTCGAGCAGATGCAGCAGCATCTGGCTCAGGCTGGCGGCAATTTTGGATTCGGAGCCAGTCTGATCGATACAAAGTCCATCGACAGCAATGAAATCTGGTCAGAAACACTGAAGACCATGACTGAAGGAACGTCCAATGGCGGGATGATCGAACGAACTGCCGCCCTGAAAGCGTCGACAGGCGCGTCTCTGCTGGCTTTGTTTGATGAAGAATTATGGCTGACTCCCGATCAACGCAAAGCCCTGGTTTCGCAGTTTGAAAAATCCGTTCCGGAAACAGATCAGTCACTTCAATATCAGGACTACATCCGCGAAGTCGTGTTGATGGCTCATCCGCTGTTTCTGACTAACGAAAAGAAACGCAACGAAGTTCTTACGCCTCCTCAGCAGGAAGTGTGGAAGGTGATGCAGTCATTCTTCAACTATCAGAATCAGAACAACTATGTGCAAATCCAGTTGAGAAACAACAACGGCAATTTCGGGTTTCAGATTGGGCGGTAGCAGCTATCGAAATTACGTGTGGAGCCAGGCTCCTCCGGACAACAGTAATCACAGACCATTGACAGGAAACCGATGTCTTCCACAACAACTGCCGTTTCGCCTCTTCAGTCCGATGATGTCGCCGCAATTGATGAATTGCGAGATGTCTACCGCAAGCTCAAGGCGGAGCTGTCCAGGATTATTGTGGGACAGGAACAGGTTATCGAACAACTCTGCATCTGCCTGTTTGCTCGCGGACACGCCCTGCTGATGGGTGTTCCCGGATTGGCCAAGACCTTGCTGGTCAGTCGTGTCGCCGAGACAATGTCGCTGAGTTTCAGCCGCATTCAGTTCACGCCGGACCTGATGCCGATGGACATCACTGGAACAGACATCCTGCAGGAAACCTCCGATCGTCGCCGTGAGTTTGAATTCGTCAAGGGCCCCGTGTTTGCCAACATCGTACTGGCCGACGAAATCAATCGTGCTCCTTCAAAGACTCAGGCCGCAATGCTGGAAGCGATGCAGGAACATCGAGTCACCGTCGTGGGACGGCCCTACCCTCTTGAACCGCCTTTCTTCGTGCTGGCGACGCAGAATCCCGTGGAACAGGAAGGAACTTATCCGCTGCCCGAAGCGCAGTTGGACCGGTTTATGTTTTTGATTACGGTCGATTATCCATCGCGCTCAGAAGAGCTGGAGATTGCTCGTACCACAACCGGCGGCTCTGTTCCAAAGCTGGATCATATTCTCGACGCAGCCGCGGTGTTGAAATTTCAGGACCTTGTGCGTCGTGTCCCGGTTCCTCAGCATATCTATGAATTCGCTGTCGACCTGGTTCGCAGAACTCGTCCGAAAACAAAAGAATCACCGGACTGGTTGAAGCCGCTTGTTTCCTGGGGCGCGGGTCCGCGAGCTGTCCAGTATCTGATTCTCGGCGCGAAGTCACGGGCCGCTTTGACCGGAAGCTATATGGCTCGGCTGGAAGACATCATGGCGGTGGCGGAGCCTGTGTTGACTCATCGAGTTCTCACGACCTTCAACGCCGAGTCTGAAGGCATCACGAGCAACGACATTATTTCGCGGCTGGTGGAGGAACTGAACGCGGAACAGGTTGGATAGAACGCAATTGGTCCCGTCGGCGGAGCGACGGGTGTACCGTACACCCGTCGCTCCGCCGACGGGAATTTTTTGTGTCCAATGCCTGACTTTCGGAACACGGTCTTCACCGCGAGCACGACAATAACATGCGAAATTTTGTTGATCCGAAAGTCGTTGCTCGCCTGCAGGGTTTGGCTCTGGATGCCAGAACTCCGATGATCGGCAGCGTTTCCGGACGCCATCGCAGCCCAACTCGTGGTTCCAGTCTGGAATTTTCTGAGTACCGAAAATACGTTCCCGGCGACGACACACGACGTCTGGACTGGCGCGCCTGGGGACGCAGCGATCGCTTCTATATCAAAGAGTACGAAGCCGACACAAATCTGCGATTATGCCTGGTCGTCGACGTCAGCGGTTCCATGAACTTCGGACCGGATGGCAGCAGCGAAGAAGGCACAACCAAGCTGGATTATGCTCGCCGCCTTGCCGGAACCCTGGCTTATCTGGCCTCGGGGCAAGGTGACGCGGTCGGATTGTATTCTGCTGGCAAGACGTTTCAAAAAGAGATTCGCCCCAAGCGCAGCGGTGCTCATCTGAAGTTTGTGCTGGATGAGTTGGGAGATATGAAGGCGGAAGGCGAAACCGGACTGCCGGAAGCTCTGCATCAGGCGGCCGAACGGATTGCTCAGCGAGCTTTAGTCGTGGTGATCTCAGATCTGTTGATGGATCCAGCAACGCTTAAAGACGCGTTTCAACATCTGCGATTTCGCAAGCACGATGTGGCGGTGTTTCATCTGGTGGAACGATCGGAGATTGACTTCCAGTTTGATCGGCCGATTCGTTTCGTAGATCTGGAAGGCGCGGGGCCGCTGCTTGTGGACCCGACAACAATCGCCAAACAGTATCGCCAGGCGGTTCAGAACTGGCTGGAACAATTGCGAGTCGTCTTTCGTGATTCAGCCGTGGATTATCATCGAGTCGGCATCGAAGAGAACTACGCCGACGTCCTCGCCCGATTTTTGTTAGCCAGAAAAAGATGACCTTCCTTCAGCCTTTCATCCTTTACGCCCTGCCGCTGATCGCGTTGCCGATTCTGATCCATTTGATCAATCAGAATCGACACAAAACGATTCCGTGGGCAGCGACTATGTTTTTGCTGCAGGCCAGGCGGATGGCGCGAGGCATGGCGCGGTTGCGATACATTCTGATCATGCTGGCTCGCATGCTGGCCGTCGCGGGATTGCTCTTTGCCGTCAGCCGACCGATGGCTGGTGGCTGGCTTGGGCTGACCACCAGCGGCGCGCCGGAACTGACGGTGGTGATTCTGGATCGTTCGGTCAGCATGGAAGAGGAAGATCCGAACACCAATCGCTCCAAGCGAGCCACCGCGGTGGAGAAACTGTCCAGCGTCTTCAAAGATCTCGGCCGGAATACTCGCATCGCTCTCTTTGACAGTTCCACCGGGCAGCGATTCGATCTGACTTCGCCGGAAGCTCTGACGGAACTGCCAGAAACTGCGCCGACTTCAACAAGTGCCGATATCCCATCGTTGATGCAGGAGGCGACTCAATACATTCTGGCCAACGAAGCAGGTCGCACGGACGTCTGGATTTGCTCGGATCTGCGACAGTCGGATTGGAATCCGGGCGGCGGACGCTGGGAGTCTGTTCGTGAACAGTTGCGTGATCGAGACGGCGTCAGAATTTATCTGTTGGCTTATCAGGATCTGGCTCCGGATAACCTCGCGATTTCCGTCAGCGGAGTTCATCGCCGCGAGACCGTCGATGGGGCTGAGCTTGTGATGGATCTGAAACTCACACGAGCCGCCGCGACCAACGATCCCGTGCAAATTCCCGTGACTTTTGTGATCGGGGGAGCTCGCTCCACGATTGATCTGGAGCTGACGGGAACTCAATTGGTTCGCAACGGACATACGATTCCAATCGACCGAGAATCAAAGCGAGGATGGGGACGAGTCGAGTTGCCGCGCGATGCCAATTCGTCCGACAATGTCTTTGATTTTGTCTATGCAGAACCGGCCGTGCAGAAGACCGTCATCGTGTCTGATGACGCGGAGGTTGCGGAATTGTTGCGGCTTGCGGCGGCGACTCCTTCGGATCGAAGTCTGGTTTACGACGCGCAGATTGTGGCGGCCTCCCAGGCGGCGGTTATTGAATTCGACAAGACTGCGTTGATTCTCTGGCATGCACCTCTGCCAACGGACGTCCTCGCGAAGCAACTGGAATCATTTGTTGGCATGGGCGGATGTGTGATGTTCTTCCCACCGGAAGTCACGTCGGACACAGCGTTCCTGGGAACTCGCTGGGGCCAGTGGATGGAACCGCAGGACGTCGACCATTTCGCAATCTCGCGATGGCGAACTGACACAGATCTCCTGTGTAACACTCTCAGCGGAACACCATTGCCTGTTGGTCAACTTGTGACCTATCGCAGTTGTGAAGTCGTGAATGAACAAGGCACCGCGCTGGCTCAGTTGGAGAAGGGACCGCCGTTGTTGTTGCGTGCTCCGACGGATCAGGGAGCGGTCTGGTTTTGCAGTACTCTGCCCACCACGGCCAGTTCGAATTTCGTCAGCAACGGCATTACGTTCTATGTCATGATTCAGCGAGCGGTTGCTCGAGGAGCCGCGGCGTTGGGTGAAGCGCGGCAGTACGACTGTGGAACGTTGCCAGCGGGAATTGCTGAGACGTGGAAACCGCTGGATGAAGTTTCGGGACGAGTCCTGATGTCTCAACGGACCATCAATAACGGACTGTATGAATCCGAAGAAGCATCGTTTGCGCTCAACCGTCCGCTGACAGAAGATGCTGTTGAAGTTGTGAGCGATGGGACTCTGGAACAGGTTTTAAACGGGCTGAATTATACTCGGATCGACGACAAGGCTGGCAGTGCGATGGCATTGGCCAGTGAGATCTGGCGTACGTTTCTGGTGCTGATGATTCTGGCGCTGATGGCGGAAGCGTTGCTGTGTGTGCCGGAGAAACAGGTTTCTGCGGCGGCACCAAAAGTCAGCGCAGTGGCCAATGAAACGCGAGTAGCAG
>JBIIIF010000130.1:0-19109 GCA_044235005.1 Planctomycetaceae bacterium
GTTCTTCCACGCGAAAGCGATTACAAACACTATGGCACAGCGATTGCTTTCCTGCATGTCTTCGTTCGTCGAACGGTAACTGGATTTATTTGTTGTCGGTGTGTCGGTGTTGTGTTAGAACGCAGGTGAACACAGTTCAGGCTGCAGGCACAACAGTGCGACCTACTGCCGAAGCCAGTATCGGAACGGATGGCAGTTTTGAGATGGGAACTTACGATGACGACGATGGCGCCGTACTGGGCGAACATCAGGTCATGATCACCGCCTTCACGGCTCCCGGCGGTTCCGGATTGCCAGAAGATGTGATTGATGGTGACGGAGCACCGGTTTCTATTCTCCCGGATTTCTACGGCGACCTGGAAAAGTCCGGGCTCAAGGTTGATGTCAAGTCCGGCGAAAACAAAATCGACTTTGTGCTCACCAGCAAGTCTGGAGAAGTAAAGGTCAAATAACCTTTTGGGTGAGCCAATGAGGGGACGCCGTTCATTTCACATGCCTGAAGTATGATCGGCGTCACCCTTCGCTTTGCAATACGGTCGCTCACGCTCGCTACGACATGACCTATTAAGGAAAACAACGACTCCGCACTGCCTGCTGCGCCAAGTTGGTTTCCGGCTGCCTTTGGCCGAGGTGCGATCCCGGATTGATCAGGAAGAAACACTGACCACTGCTGCACCATCAACCAAAAATTGCTGTGACCGGGTTCCCGCTCGAAATGCGGACCGGGCGACCAAACTCATCCGGGATGGCAGTTTCTGGTGAGAATCCGAACGCGTGCAGAATGGTGGCCGCGTAGTCTTCCGGAGTGACGGGATTGTCTTTCACGTACGCACCATGCGCATCACTGGCTCCGTAGATTGCTCCTCCGCGAACACCTCCGCCGGCGAGCAGATTCGTGTAGCAATGAGCCCAATGATCGCGGCCATTATGCGCATTGATTATCGGTGTCCGCCCAAATTCTCCGGCAACAGACACGAGCGTATCGTCGAGAAGTCCTCGCTGTTCAAGATCTTCCAGCAGAGCCGAGAACGATCTGTCAAACGACGGCGTGCAATACTGATGAGTAATCTGCTGGCGTCCTGTGAGCTGTCCATCAATGCCGCAAATGTCATTTGGCACACCATGGTTATCCCATAGATTAAACTGGCACCCCTTCGTGTCGAAGAACGTCCAAAACACGTTGACGAAGCGGACTCCGGATTCAATCAATCGACGAGCCATCAGAAAGCTCTGACCGTACTCATTGCGTCCATAGCGATCGCGCACTGCCGCCGACTCATGTTCCAGATTGAACGCATCACTGGCCGCGGCACCAGTCAGCAACTGAAACGACTTCTCATAGAATCCATCGTAGCGCTGAGTTGCGGAGTCTGGCAACGTGCGTCCAATGGTCTGGCGAAGCTGGCGGCGTGATGTCAGACGCGTTGTCGAAACATCCTGCAGTAGTTGCACAGAATCAAGACTCAGCGAAGCCTCAGTGAGAGAACCTTTGCGTTCCTTGTTGAACATCAGCGGATCATAGCTCGGCCCAAGGAATCCACCGGATTGGCCCTTGTAGTTCGGGGAACCCGTCGTAAAAGGGCGAGGTAAAACGACCCAGGCCGGAAGATCTCCCTTTTCGCCGAGAAGCTTGTGCAGAATTCCTCCGAGCCCCGGATGATCACGCCGTGAGGCATAGACATCCGTTGCGATCCGTGGAAGCTCACCCATCAGCGTATGCGCGATGGCTCCGTTATGATCGTTGTTACTGTGTGTCATCGAACGAATCAGAGCCAGTTTGTCGGCATGCTGAGCGACTTGCGGAATCAATTCGCCAAAGGGAAGACCCGGCACGGCTGTGGAGATCGGAGAGAAGTACGATCTGATGCCCGATGGTGCGTCAGGTTTCATGTCCCAGAGATCAGGCTGCGAAGGACCGCCGCAAAGAAAAATCGAGATGCACCGTTTGGCCGTCGCCGTGGAAGGAGTCGTTGTCGTCGCAGCTTCAAGGGCTCGAGGAATCAGCAGCCCTGTTGCGGTCAACGCGCTGATTCTTGAGGCGGCTCTTCGCGTCAGAGAACTCAGCGGTTGAGGAAAAAGAGTAATCACGATGCGACTCCCGGCACGAACTCCATCGATCTCACGGCCATAGCTTATTGAAAAGTGGAGTCTGTTCGAGCATCACCGACGCGGAATCAGCCATTTTGCCGAAGACTTTGGAATGCTGCCTGAGCCAGGATCTCGCCTGTAATCGGCCATACAACGTGTTGTCGCCAAAACGGCACGGCCGCGCATTGTTTCAAGATGGGACAGGATTTATGGTGTGACAGGGTTTATGGTGTGACACGCAAAGCGACGGCACACCAATTGGCAGCAAGAATGGTGTGCCGGCTGTCAGTTTGTCACACCCTCCGAAACATTAAGCTTCAAAAAATGCGTTACCTTGCTCAGATCTTCGCCTGGGTTGACACGAGCCAGCGGTTGGAAAGAATCACTTAATCCCTTCCCCACGAAATCTGATTCCTGCGATATCTTCATGAAAACGTCTCTCCTGCTGACGACGGCTTGTTACTTTGTCTTTGCTCAACAAATCGCTCTTGCTCAAAACGCAACCGGCGAGCAAAAGTTTGTGCCGGACAAGGCCGCTTACGACAAAACCGTGACTCCGTTTCTGAAGGAGCATTGTCTGCGTTGCCACGGGGAGAAAACTCAGGAAGCCGATTTTCGAGTCGACACGCAACTGACAGCCGACCTTTCAGATCGGGTCAATCGTCAACGCTGGAATGAAGTGGTGGATGTGCTCAACAGTCATTCCATGCCGCCGGAAAGTGAACCTCAACCAAAGGCTGAAAGTGCAGCGGCGGTAGTCGACTTTATAACTAACCAGACTCTGCTGGCGGAAACGATTAATCGATCAACCTTGGTTGTGTTGCGACGTCTGAATCGCAATGAGTACCGCAATACCATTCGAGATCTCATCGGCGTCGATTTCGATACATCCGGTTTTCCTCAGGATCCGCCCGCTGGTGGCTTCGATAACAATGGCAGTGCGTTGACGATGTCGCCTTTGCATCTGGAACTTTACTACAACGCCGCGCGGCAGATACTGGATCGAGCGATCGTGACCTCAGAACAACCTCCGGCCATCAAGTGGCGTTTTGAACCGGAATCGGGCGACTCAGATAGTAATCGAGTCGTTTATGATGGTCAGCGAGTGATCGTGAATGGCGGCAACAATGCAGCTCGCGATGGTTTTCGAATCATTCACCACGAGAGCTGGGACAAGAATATCAACGCCCGCGACTTTCGTCTGAAGCATCCCGGCGAATACATCATTCGAGTTCGCGCGGCGGGCAAGGTGCCGACGAGAGACATGGTCGTTGAAGCGGCTCGCGGATTTCTGCAGACTCGTCTCGAGAAGCAGATGGCCGAGAATCCGAAAGGCGAAAAGTACCATCGCGAACAATTCGATCGGGATATGGAACACTTTCGAAAGCATCGAATGTATGACTATGGTTCGCCGCGAGCACGCCTGACGGTGACGCAGGGCGGTCAGCCGCGAGTCATCGCAGAGTTTGATGTCACGGCGGCTCCCGATCAGCCACAGGTTCTGGAATTCCGAACGCGATGTACGGCTGAAAATTCTGGCGTAACCGTGGACTACGCCTACAGCATTCCTCGTGAACTGGAGAATTTCTGGTTCCAAACCGGCGACGCATTTGCTCGCCCCGAGCTGTACGTGGACTGGATTGAGATTGAGGGGCCGGTGTTTGAAGCATGGCCACCGGCCAGTCATACAAACCTGCTGTTTACGTCGAAGACTCGTGAGCTGAATGAGTCCGAGTATGCTCGCGAAGTCATCGCCCGATTCCTGACGCGAGCCTATCGCCGACCGGTGACCGAAGCAGAAATCGCCGAGAAGCATGCGATCTTCACGCGAATTTCCGAAGCCGGCAGTTCCTTTGAAGACAGCATTCGCGCAGCGCTGACGGCTGCGTTGGTGTCGCCGAACTTTCTTTACCTGACAGAAGACCAGACAGGCTCAGCAAAAGCCACGGCAACACCCTTGAATGCTCATCAACTGGCGTCGCGTCTGAGCTACTTTCTATGGAGCAGCATGCCGGATGCAGAGTTGATGACTTTGGCCGACAACGGGCAAATAGTGAAGCCCAGCGTCCTGCGGCAGCAGATTGATCGCATGCTCGGTGATTCGAAAAGCGATGCGTTCGTGAGAAATTTTGCCGGTCAATGGCTGGGGCTTCGAGATGTCGGAGCGAATCCTCCTGCAGCCGATCTTTATCCTCAATACGATCGACATCTGGAAACGTCGATGGTCAAAGAGTCGGAAGCGTTCTTCGCCGAGATTCTCCGCAAAGATCTGGATGCTTTGAACTTCGTCAAATCAGATTTCGTCGTCATCAACGAACGGCTGGCTCGCTTTTATGGCATCGACGGAGTGAAAGGCGATGAATTTCGGCCGGTGTCTTTGCCAGCGAATGTTGCTCGTGGTGGCGTGATGACACAAGCTTCGATTCTGACTATTACATCCAACGGGACTCGAACTTCGCCTGTTAAACGTGGCACCTGGATTATGAAGAATGTGCTTGGGACGGATCCTGGATTGCCGGTAGCGAATGCCGGTGAGATCGCTCCGAAGGTTCCGGGGATCGACAAAGCCACGGTTCGTCAGCGACTGGAGATTCACCGCACGTTGCCGCAGTGTGCTCGCTGTCACAACAAGATTGATCCGCTCGGATTTGCGTTGGAGAACTTCAACGCATGTGGAGAATTCCGTGAACGAGAAGGCCACGGTTACAAAGGTCGCATTGAGCGCAACGATCCGATCATCGATGCGTCGTCGCAATTACCCGACGGAACAAAGATAACCGGAGTGAGCAGTTTGCAGGATGCCCTGGTGGCTCGGGAAGATCTGTTTCTGAAATGTCTTGCGTCAAAGATGCTGACCTATGCCCTGGGCCGCGAACTAGGCCTTGGCGATCAGAAGACCGTGACAGACATTGTTCAGCACATGAAGTCCAACAAGAGGACTCTGAGGTCACTGATTCATGCGGTTGTAGACTCGCCGCAGTTTAAGACGCACTGAATCCTGAAGCGTTTGTGCTGCGATTGCACCCTGGAATGTTCGTTGGCTGTACAGCGCAAGTTGGGTCGGATGTTCAGGCTTCAAGTGACGCTGAGCCTGCGATTTTATCCATGAAATCTGTGCTATCTGTGGTCAAAAAACACAATCGCATTTTCACCACAGATATCACAGATATCACAGATATCACAGATATCACAGATATCACAGATATCACAGATATCACAGATATCACGGATAACACGGATGAATCACAGAGGTCACAAAAAGGTTGTTCAGTGCCTGAAAAAACGATGTTTTCGTATTTTTGACCCATGCGGGACAGACAAACTGAACCTCGAACCTGACGGTGTCCAGCCAGGCATTCTTGCCTGAAAGTGGATGATGTTTTCCAGGCGGCATCGTGCCATCACTTGCACACAAGTCGCGGCAAGCCGCGAAGTCCTGCCCGGCAGGCAGGACCTACAGAACTCCGTGACTACCCCCGTCGTGATTGCTGACGTGCGCTGGCTGGTTAATCACCGGCGACAAAGATTACACTACTGACGCACCGCGAGAATTCCAGAGGAGGCCGATCATGCAAACGCGCGATATGAACGTACTCAAGTGTTTTCCACTGAGAACTGCAGCTTCAATGTGGGCGGTCAGCGTATTCGCTGCCGTTGCGATGATCTCAAACACGACGACGATGCGGACGGTCTCTGCTCAGGATGGCCCGATTATCAATGGCCTTGAGCGTCAGCCGTTTGTCGCGGCGACTCGGCGACTGGTCGAAGCCATTGACTTCGCAGGAGCCCCACTCTCAGCGGATGTGCTGGAGAAACTGCAGGCAGCGATGGTCTCCACAGACGATCGGGCGGCGATTCGAGACATCCAGGAAACCCTTGATCCATTGTGCCTTGCGATGATTACGATCAACGCCGAAAGCCGCGTCAAAGTCACCGAAGGCCCTGTGAAGAAAGAGCTCATGCAGCAGGGCTGGCGTGCGTTCCTGATCAAGGTACACAACGAAGCCGGGATCAATCCTGTGCTTCAGGTGGAGAGCCCGAATGCTCTGCCGGTTTATCAACGGGGCAAAGGAGCTCGCGAGGAACCGCGAAGCAAAGAGAAGCTGGTCAATCCGGAAGATGTCCCCGATCGATTTCTCGACATGACGATGGTGCAGCGTGAACCGCTCAAGGAAAAACTCTCCGGACTGTTGGTCGAGTATCGAATTCTGCTGCTGTACAGTCGAGACGCCGGCGATCGTGAAGCCACCTTGTCGTTCAACATCGGCGCGGGGACTCAGGACCTGGGCTTTCGCAGTGAAGTACCTGTCTTGTTTGACTGTCAGCCTGCGACAAAGGTCACGCTGGGAATTCGAGACGTCGACGGTGAACCGACCACCGCGAATTTCGTGATTCGCGATACAAAGGGCCGAGTTTACCCGTTGCCATCGCGACGATTGTCTCCCGACTTTTTCTTTCACGATCAGGTTTATCGGACCGACGGTGAGTCGGTGATGCTGCCGCCCGGCGAATACTCATTCGTCGTGAATCGCGGGCCGGAATACCTGCCGCAGCGTATGAATGTGACAGTCCCGAACACTGAAGAACATGTTGTCGATGTGAATCTCAAACGCTGGATCCATGTGGCTAAACGCGGTTGGTTCTCCGGGGATCATCATGTGCATGCGGCAGGTTGCGGACACTACGACAGTCCGACCGAAGGTGTTGGTCCTGAAGCCATGATGCGACACATTCTGGGTGAAGACCTGAACGTCGGCTGCGTCCTGAGCTGGGGGCCATGCTGGTATACTCAGAAGCAGCACTTTAACGGCCAGGTTTCAGCATTATCAACGCGTGATTATCTGATGCGATATGACGTGGAAGTCAGCGGCTTTCCCTCGTCGCACGCAGGACATCTTTGCCTGTTAAAGCTGACCGAGGACGATTATCCGGGGACAACTCGCCTTGAACAATGGCCGAGCTGGACTTTGCCTGTACTGCAATGGGGAAAAGATCAGGGCGGAGTTGTCGGTTACAGTCATAGCGGCTGGGGACTTGCACTGCCGGACGTGATGCCGGATGGCAGTCGTGAATTTCATGGTCGGCCGTGGGGAGGTGCGCCGCAGGGCTGGCAGGGCAAAGTCGCGACAAAACTTCCCGACTACGCCATGCCACGTTTCGATGGTATTGGTGCGAATGAATACGTCGTCACGACAGCTCACAACGTCTGTGATTTTATCTCGGCCGTTGACACGCCGGCCATCTGGGAACTCAACATCTGGTATCATACGCTGAACTGCGGCATGACTTCTCGTATCAGCGGCGAGACTGACTTTCCCTGCATTTACGGCGATCGAGTCGGCCTCGGGCGAATTTATGTCAAGCTGAACGAAGGCCAGGAACTCAACTATGACAACTGGGTTGAAGGCCTGCGCGATGGACGTAGTTACTGTGGGGATGGACTCAGCCACATCCTCGATTTCAAAGTCAACGACGTCGGTGTGGGCGCACGTCACGACGATGGCAGCGTCAGTGTGCTGAAACTGGATCAGCCAGGAATCGTTGATGTTTCCTTCGATGTCACCGCGCTGTTGGAAGAGAAACCAACGGAGTTGACCGAGTCGATCCGCGGTCGTCGTCTGGATGACAAACCATACTGGCATGTGGAACGCTGTCGCATCGGGGAGACGCGGAATGTCCCGGTCGAGATCATCGTCAACGGCGAAGTTGTGGCGACTCGCGAATTGCCCGCTGATGGTCACATCGAAGCGATGAAGTTTCCGGTGGAGCTGAAACAGTCGTCATGGGTTGCCGTGCGAATCCTGCCGTCAGTTCACACAAACCCTGTGTTTGTCGAGGTTGGCGGCAAGCCGATTCGAGCCAGTCGTCGCAGCGCGGAATGGTGCGAAGAGGCGGTGAAGGTTTGTTGGAATGCCAAACAGAATAACATTCGTCCCGAAGAACGCGATGCTGCGAAAGTGGCTTACGATCAGGCGGCTGAGATTTACCGAACGATTCGTGAGGAATCGACAGCACCTTAGTTTGGTCTTTGCTTTCTGTTTACCGCCCAGCCGGAGGCGCCGGCCAGCCCAGAAGCCGGCGCCTCCGGCTGGGCGGTAAAAGAAGAAATCAGTCGGAACGCGTTAGCGTCCGGTTTCAGGATCTCGTCTAATCCATCGTTTGCTGAATAAATGCTATGAGCCCCTCTGACCCCAAACCCTCAAAGCTGCTTCTGGATGAATGCTTTGCGGCGGCCGATGATCGGTTTCTGTCCGAATGGATCAAGTTCCGTTCGCCGGAGATTATCGCCGCCTATGTACAACAATGGGTTGCAGATTCACGGCCGTGGGCTCGTCAGCAAATGATCAAGTATCTCGCCATGGATCTTAATTTTCCGGGCCACGAATTATTCGTGAAGCGAGCCTACCGGCATTTCGAATCGGTCCGGGATCACGAGATGCTCGGCCACTTTATGGTGACCTTCGATCGTTTGGTTCGTCGCAGCCGCATTGCGGTGCCTCGCTGGGATCGATCGACGCGAGAATTGATTCAGGACGAGCATTTGTATGCTCGCCCAAACAAGACGGTCATCCCCGAGACGGGGCGTACCGTAACCTACGGAACTGGAAAGCATCAGCGGACGTTTCCGCTGCCTGACCTCCGAAACAATCCGAAGAATCGCCTGTTCCGCCATCGAACTCGCAACTTCCTGCGGCGTCGAGTCTGGCGGTATTTTCGCTGGCTGAGCTACAGGAATCCCACGGAGTACCTCGCGGCCATTTCACGAGCTCTGTGTGTTTATACCGATGCGGAGTTCAAGCTGGGTGAAAATATCATCGACAACTGGTCGTTAATGCACGCCTGTTATTTTCACAGTGACGCATTGACGTTTACAGCGGCGCATACGAATCTGGCTCCCGGCCAGTCCCTGGCAACCTTGAGTGCAGCTCCGTATCGGCCTGAGATCTGGCAAACTGCGGAAGCCGCAACGCACCTGATCCATCTGACCGGGAATGCTCAGAGCAGCCTTGTGCGTGTGTGGGTGATGGAACTGCTGCGGCGAGATCATCAGCAGGCGATCAGTCAGATCGACATGAAGATTCTTGTGTCGTTGCTGAGGCATAGCGACGCGCGGGTTCAGGAGTTTGCGTCGCAACTGTTTCGAGAACATCAGGGGCTCGCCAGCATGACGGTCTCGGCATGGCTGGAAGTTCTTCAGCAATCCGACCGATCGTTGCTGCCAATCATCTGCGAAGCGATGACGAAGCATGTCGCGAGTGCTCGCCCGGAGAATGCTCAATTACTGTTACTGGCGACTGCTGAGCCCGTGCCCGTCGCAGCGCTGGGTTTGCGAATGTTGCAGGAACGGCATCAGCAACGCAAACTGAGCGCAACAGAACTCGTTCAGTTGTCTCGTGCTCAGTGTGCGGCGACGGCCGGTGAACTGACAACATGGGCTTTGACGCAGTTGAACTCGGCCGAGAATTACACAGTGGATTCCGTCATTGAGTTCTTTGATTCGCTTCTGGAGCCGATGCGAGAGGCCGCGATGACGTGGCTGGAGGATTCAACTTCTCGCGGGCACGACGATTCTGTGCTGTGGTCTCGGTTGATTGAAACGCCGTTCGATGATGTGCGATTAAGGCTTGTCAACTGCCTGCAACACCGGACGACTCAGCCGAACACTGATGTGAATTCGCTGAATCATCTGTGGTGTTCTGTATTGCTGGGCGTTCATCGCGGGGGCCGAGCAAAACTGAAAGCCATGCAACAAATTCAGGCCGCGATTTTGCGAGATTCACGACAGGCTGAAAAGCTGTTGCCGGTTCTGTCCGTTGCCGCGAGGTCGTTGCGAGCACCCGAACGCCGTGGAGCGATTGCTGCACTAGCGAGTTTGAAGAGCGGAAACCCGGAGCTGGAAGCTCCGATTCGTTTGCACCTGCCGGAGTTGCAATGGGGGTCGTGATGAGACGACAGAATCGATCGAGGAATCTCGACCGCTGATTCGCAGGCTGGAATTTGCTGCGATCAGTCCGACCTACGACATGATGACCGGTGCATTGTCACGCTTCAGTTTGGGGTAGTGGACCTTGCTAAAGGTCCTCCAGTGTTGGGATCTTTAGCAAGATCCACTACCTCCACCCCCGCTTTTTTGACAGCGCACTAGAAGCCAGACGCTGGAGCCCAATCCGTATCATGCAACTGCAATGTGTGGCGTTTCGAAAGATCCGTTAGGGCCGTTGCGGAATCGTTGACCGAGCGGAGCAGTGGAAATACGGCCAGAGTATTCTCGTCGCTGGTCAATTGCAGTGATGGAACAAAGTTGGCTAAGTATCGAGCTCCGCTGGTGATTCGCACGGATTCGACCTGACCGTGAAAGAAGCGATCATTCTGACTGGAGGGCAGTCGTTGTCGATCAACGCCACCGATAAAGAAGCCACCTTCCGTCTCCGAAAGTTCAAATGGTTGCCGACTTAGTTCCGTTTCGCGACCGTTCACGAAGAGCCGCAAGGTGGCAGAGTCAAACGAGGCCGCCACGTGGTACCACTGCCCTGGCTGTATGACCTGCGTTGATGAATAAACAAAAGATGTTTCGTCGGTTCTGCGCGCCAGACCGACCGTTCCATTCTGCCCGACAAAGATCGCCATCCAGTCCGGGCCGAGCCACGAAACGACGTTCGAGGGCTGAGAGGAACGAATCGACTGCGGACGTATTCGGGCTTCAATTGTGTAGTTTGCCCCGGCCTCGGGATTCAGGCTGGAGGCGACCGCGTAACTGCTTGATCCGTTGAATTGCAGAACTGTTTGATCAGCGATATCTGGCGGCTGCTTCGTCAAAGAGTTGTTGAAAGACTCTGCCGTACTGGATTTCTGATCGTTCCCCGTTTTCGTCTCGCCGCCACCATTCTCTACCACCGGCGGCTCATCCGGGCCCGGATCGTTCCCGCCGGAATAGAAGATAGCCGTCAGCGTCAGAACAAGCCCACCGAATCCTCCAGCCAGCAACAGGTTTCGTTTCCCACTGCCGGATTTCGTTTTCGATTTGCGTTCGGGAATCACTGCGGCCCTTGTCGCCGCCACGGTCGTTCCAAATTTGAAATCAGAGGGACTCACCGCTGTGGCCGTGTTCTCCCGCGAGCCGACCATTGAAGCAACGCGGGGATCAAGCTTGATCGACTGCAATTGTTCCACCAGCGTCTGATGAACGTTGGGATTGCGACATTCATCAAGAGCTGACTGAAGTACAGGTATCAATTCCTCAGCCGATTGAAATCGGTCATCGGGACTCTTCGCGACCAGCCGTTGAAAGACGCGATCTACCGCCAATGGAATCCTGGCATTAATCTGTCGCAACGAAGGAATCGGCTGATTCACATGCGACAGGATCATGTCCATCTGTGTCGTCCCGGAGAACGCTGTCCGTCCCGTTAACAGATAGAACAGCGTACAGCCCAGACTATAAAGATCAGAACGCGCATCCGCTTTGCGAGTATCCCGAGCCTGCTCCGGCGGCATGTAAGCGGCCGTGCCCATCATCACACCGGTTCCGGTCAGATTGACGTCCGTCGAAGAATCCGTGTTGTTAAGTCGTGCCAGTCCCATGTCCAGAATCTTCACCGTGCCATCTTTAGATCGCAGCAGATTGGCCGGCTTGATATCGCGATGAATCACGCCCTGTGAATGAGCATACGCGAGACCTCGAGCCGCCTGCAGAGCACACTCCACCGCGTCCACAATCGGCAGAGCACCACCGAGCCGAACGGTTTGATCCAGATCGCGTCCTTCGACCAGTTCCGTCACCAGAAAGTGCAGGCCATCATGTTCGCGAGCATCCAACGCCGCAACGATGTTGGGATGAGACAGCTTCGCCGCCGCGCGCACTTCACGATCAAAACGCTGCAGCAACATGGGATTCTTCTGAATCTCGGGCCGCAGCAACTTAACAGCCACCTCGCGTCCCATGCGTTCATGAACCGCACGGTAAACAGCGCCCATGCCGCCCGAACCCAGCCGACTGACAATCCGATAGTCACCCAGTCGCTCCGGCAGCGGAGTCTCGGGTTCAACAGGAACGCTGCCGCCGAATTCAGTTTCCGGAGCTTCTGTTCGCACGCAATTGGCCAGCCACGCAGGATCTACGTCCGGGAAACGCTTTTCCAGTTCTGGAAGCGTCAGCGGCTTACCTTCGCGAAGCCGATAGTCGGCTTCAAGCGGCAACAATTCACCCAAAGCTGCCAACCGCATGTTGGCGGGAAGTTTCTTCAATACGGCTTCGGCCTTTGGTCGACTGCCAGTTTTCAGGGCCGTTTCGAAGCGACTGCACAGCCGATCAATCAGCAGCTTCTGATCGTTGGGCAGGCGAGCATAGTCGTGGCCTTCGGAGGGATTGTCGGCAGATTGGTTCAAGCGACTCCGTCTTTCTCCCAAAGGCCCGCGATCAACTGTAATTTGCGTTCGACGGATCGCCGAACGCAGCCCACGGATTCTGCAATGTCCTGATTGGAATAACCATCCATTTTTAGAATCGCGATGCGTCGCAGATCCTGATCACCGGTTGCGTCCAGAACCTTGAGCAGATGCTGCAGGTTGTCAGAAATCTGAGCGGCGAACTCCGGCGTTGGTTCACGACTGATCAAATCGCTTAACGAAGACTCATGAGCCGGCATCTTTGCGTTGTCATCGCCGCCTTTTCCGGTCCCGCCGCGTTTCTGTCGATTGTTTTCTCGAATCAGATCCACTGACTTGTTGGCCGTAATCGCCATCAGCAAAGGCCAGAGGCTGTCCGAATCCATCAGCTTCGAAAATCGTCCAGCCTGTGCGCCCAGGCAAAAACTCTTGAACGCGCTCAAGGCCACGTCTTCCTCATCCGCCGCGCGACGCGGTGCGCCTTCCAGACGCTGGCGAGCCAGCTGCACCATTCGCTGAAAGTAGGTTTCCCACAGCCGTTGAGCGGCGTGAGCATCGCCCGTTTTGAGCTGGGCGATCCACTGAGAAACCGTGGAAAATTGGGGAGAAACGTCGGTCATGATTTTTCTAAAGAAATTTTGTCGCAAACGGCAGGTCAAAAACGAGCCATTCGCAGCGTGCGGTTTTTGCAAAAACCGATTCCTGTCTGCAAGTGTTGTAGTCCTGTCAAGAAAGTTAAAGCCATGCAAACTCACCAGTCACTGACACAGTTCCTGAAGAATCGTATTCCCTCATGGTTTCGCGGGCCATCTCGTCGGTCTCGACGAAGCTTAGCAGGCCCGACGCAGGACGTCCTGGAATCCCGTGTGGTGCTCAGCGCACAGACGTTGCCAGTGCTGATGGTGATCGCTGATCAGCAGGATTTCTATTACAAGGAATACAACGACACCCGCATTTCACTTGAAGCCGAAGGCCTGGCAGTTCAGGTGGCGGCGACGACAACCTCGCCGTCCACTCCGCACTGGAATTCCGGGCAGGGCTGGCAAAGCGGAATCGTCGAGCCGGATCTGGCGCTCTCTCAGGTGAATGAAGATGATTACTCGGCAATCGTTTTTGTGGGCGGCTGGGGTTCTTCAATGTACCAGAGCACCGCGTTTCCCGGCGATTATTTCAACAATCATTATGACGGAGATTTTGCCACGAAGACTCTGGTGAACAATCTCATCGGAGAATTCGATGCTGCGGAGAAGTATCTGGGCTTCATTTGTCACGCGACAACGATTGCGGCCTGGTCACGCGTCAACGGCGTCAGCCTGATTGCCGGCAAGCAGGTTTCCGTACCGTACATTGGCTCGCCCGGCGTCACCTACAATGGCATCGACTACGCCAATATGGCTCTTGGGCAGTATGAACAGGCTGTTGCCAACGGTGCGTTCCCGAATACCGTTCCGGGGCAGTACGGAGTGGCCGGTACCGCGATCGACGATGTTGTCGTGGATGGTCGAGTCATCACGGCAGAGAACTGGGATTCTGCTTTGGCCTTCGGTGACAAAATTGCGGATCTTGTGATCGCGGCCGCTGAAGTGAATGCTCAGCCTGTCAATCAGGCTCCAATCGCCAACGATGCGGTGTTTCAGATTTCCGAAAACTCGGCTCTGGGAGCTTTCACGGGACAGGTGGTCGCCGCTGATCCTGATGCAGGTCAGGCACTGACGTATTCCATCGTCAGCGGAAACACGGCCGGAGCCTTCGCGATTAATGCGGCCACCGGAGCGATCACCGTCGCCAATGCCGCAGCGATCAACTTCGAAACGAATCCGGTCTTCGCACTTCAGGTTCAGGTCAGTGATAATGCTGCGGATTCTCTTTCCGACACAGCGATCATTACGGTCGAGCTGCAGGATGTCGTCGAAGTACCTCCGGCTTCGGTCCAGGCCATTGGAACAGACCTCGTCGTTCAGGGCAGTCCCGGTAACGATACGATCTACATCTGGAGCGGCGGGAATGCTCAACAGGTCTTCGTGTGGATGAATGGAGTCAACTACGGTTCGCACAATGTTCCTGTTGCCGGCCGCACGATTGTGTCAGCGGGCGATGGTCATGATCAGATCTTTGCAACGGATGTTCGAAGTCGAGTCGCCATCTTTGGCCAGAATGGTCACGATCGCATCACCGGAGGTACAGCCAGCGACCTTCTTGATGGTGGCACTGGCGTTGACCGCATCTGGGGCATGGGCGGGGATGATCTGATTCGAGGCGGCGCGGACGGAGACTTTCTGGACGGCCGCGAAGGCGATGATATCGTGCTTGGCGGCGACGGAAACGATACGATCGACGGCTTCCTTGGACGTGACATTCTGATCGGCGGCACGGGTTGGGATCGAGCGATCGGAGGAAGTGGTGAAGATCTTCTGATCGGCGGCAGCACGAGTTATGACCAGCTTGACGAAGCACTTCTTTCGCTGGCCTCGATCTGGAATGGAGCCGGAACAGCCTCGGAACGCAGAACCACGATCCAACAAGGCAATGTCCATCAGCAGACGGCACTGACGGTACTGGACGATAACAACCTCGACGTTCTGCTTGGGGGAGCAAACGTTGATCTCTACTTCTCGGGTCTGGGCGACTACGTCTGCAACGAGCTCGAGGATCTGTTTGCACTCTGATGAATGGAGTAGCGGTGCAGGGGGCAACGCCGTTACGGATTCTTATGTGATAAAACACAGAGGTTTAACCCGTGGCCTAACGGCCTGGCAGTAAAAGGCTGCCAACAATCTGGCTTGTCGGCCACGGGTTAACCGGTTCGAAGTCCTTAACGGCATTGAGCGTGGGGCTGTCTGCGGCAGGAGCAGGCAGCCCCTTTACTCTGTTTTGCGCTGCTGCATTCATCACATGTTCGGTAAGCCTGCCGTTGTCGTATTCGAGACCTCATGTGGACGGATTTGCCGATTCATTGCCAACCCATAGTCCACTTGGAACGTCTTGAGAGATATAATGCGGTCCGTGGGCTCCCGTGAGTTCGTGCACGTGTTGGGCCACTCAATCAAAAACGTCTTCTCGAGTGCGGGATCATCTCATTCATGCGTTAGCAGGAGATCACGATGCAGGGCGCCTTACTTAATCAGAATCGCATCATGTTTACGAAGGGACTGCTGCTGTTCAGTCTCATGCTTGCGTGCGGATCCATCGAAGCGGGACCGGTGAATATCGGCTGGACGCGATTTGGCGCAGCCACAACCGCTGGCTATGTTGATCCCGCCGGAAAGCTGATTCTATTCGATGGAGGATCTCCAACGTGGACCGTTCGAGCGATTCCTTATCCGCATTTGCTGGTCCCGGGGGCTCCGATCGTATTGCTTCCTCAGGCTGCTGGAAATACCTGGCCGACGGTCATCACCGTTTCTGGTGGCAACAAGCTGGTGCAGGTTGTCAACGGCGGAGCGATGAACATCCTGCTGCCCGCTCACAACTTCCCCGTCGGCGCGTCGTTGGAGATTGTGCAGAATGGTGCTCAGAGTCTGGTGCTGGGAGTCACCGGCACTGGTGATTTGTGGGCGGTGGATCCGGCGACGAATACAGGTCATCAGATTAACTCGGCGGCAGAATCATTCCCATTCGGCTCGGTCGTTTCCGCTGTCTCAGCGGGTGGGCAGTACCACGCTTTTGCCGTCGATCACTTTGGCACGATGCATTACTACTTCGGCAGCGGTGGCGTTTGGAACTCCATGGCAATCGCTGGCGGTCTGATGCCCGGCACACCGGTAGCCGCCGATGTTTTTTCGCTCACGCTGCCACCCGTGCAAAGACTGAACGTCGCGGCCGTCGATCCAGCGGGGAATCTTGTTGTCTGGAGTAAACCCAGTGGCCTGCCGTGGCTTCCACCAGTCGTTCTTGCCGGCGGCCAATCGCCAGGTGCGCCTTTGGAGATCGGTCATACTGCGTTCGGGCCAATGGTATCGACGATCAGTGCTGGTGGAAACTGGAACGTCTGGATTCATGATTCAATGGTCGGCTGGAACCATCACCTTGTCGGACCGGGATTTATGATGGGAGCCCCGATTGCCTGTGCTCCGGCTGTCGGGACATTCTTCACGATTGATCCCCTGGGACGACTCGTCTGCGCAAACTGGAGCGGTTCCGCATGGGCAACCGGGTACGCGATGCCTCTGCTCGCGTATACACCGCAGCTCGTCAGTCGTCAGTTTATTCCAAATCCTGACCTGCCGCCCGCCTCCGTGACATTGCTGAACACCAGCAAAGATCCGCTGGTTATTCAGATCGTGGATCTGTTTGATCCTCGCCAGCCGCCGGAAGAAAAGCTGGCCGCCGGAGCCATGACCAACATTCAACTGCCTCGCGAATCCGGCGGCGTTCTGGAGGAAGTTTTTCTCGTCCCCGGTCCTGGCGGTGTGTTGTTGGAACAAACAGCCAGCCATCCGATTCCTCCCGAGCAGCGGTTTACTCTGGCCGTCTGGTCTGACAAGGAAACGTACAAAGTGCTGCCCTTCAAGAACGCCAAGAAGGGGGCTCCGAAATCCGTCACGGAAGGTTTCAGTCGGCGTTCTCAGGTGAGTCTCGGAGTCATTCCGGTTGCCCCCGGTGAGTTACTGCGAGACGGCGAACAGATGGACCTCGTGCAGATCACAAAACGCCTGAACAACCCCGGCGCAGTCGTTCATTTTCCCAAGCCTGTCAGCCAACCATAAGCCCAGCCCCGCTGTTGCCGCCTCTCGCGAAAATTGGTTGCGGAACGTACTTCTGGAATAACCGGATGCCTGGAATTCTCTCGGGATGGTTGCCACAATCCGGAACTCGCCGTGCATGAAAATGCGATTCTCGCAAATTCACTCGCCTATTAAGAAATCGGGACTCCGCTCATGACTCAGACCTCTGATGAAACTTCTCGCCGTTCGTTTCTGGGTTCTGCTGCTGTTGCGGCGGCCGCGACATCCACTCTGACGGCAACGTCCGCCAAAGCCTCATCGCCGGCCGAGAAAGTCGTTGTGGGGGTTATGGGCGTGAGTCGAGGAGCGGCCCTGGCTCAGATCTATGCTTCGCTGCCGGATGTGGAAGTCAAGTATGTCTGCGACACCGACAAGAATCGCCTGGATTTGTTTCGAGAAACTCTGGCGGGGAAGGTCAGCTACGAAGTCAAAGCCGTCACGGACTTCCGCAACATTCTGGATGATGTTGATGTCGATGCCCTGGTTTGTGCGGCTCCGAATCACTGGCATGCCCCGGCCAGCATTCTGGCGTGTTCTGCCGGTAAACATGCCTACGTCGAAAAGCCCTGCTGCCACAATCCTCGCGAGGGCGAATTATTGATCGAGGCGGCTCGCAAGAACAATCGCTGCGTCCAGATGGGTAATCAACGACGCAGCGGGGCGAAGCTGGCGGAAGCGATGAAGCTGCTGCATGAGGGGACGATTGGGCGAGTCTATTACAGCCGCAGTTGGTACGCAGCGACTCGTGGGTCCATCGGCACGGGAACTCCGGCGGAGGTTCCTCCGCATATCGACTACGAACTCTGGCAGGGACCTGCACCGCGTCAGCCGTACACATCCAATCGCCTGCACTACAACTGGCATTGGAACTGGGTTTATGGCAACGGCGAACTGGGCAACAACGGCATTCACTCCATCGACCTCTCTCGCTGGGGTCTTGGTGTTGATTATCCAACGCGAGTCGTCTCATCGGGCGGGCGATACGTCTTCGACGATGACCAGACAACGGCCGACACACATGTCGTTTCGTTTGAATTCCCCGGTGAGAAACAGATCGTCTGGGAATGCCTGAGTTGCAATCGCTACGGCATGGATGGTTCAGGCTTTGGAGCGACTTTTCACGGGGAAAAGGGAACCCTGAAAATGCACGAGTGGGGCTATAAGATTTTCGATGACAAAAACAAGGAGATCGCCAGTGTTGATGGTGCTGATGGCCTGAAAGCTCACATCGAAAACTTCATCACGGCCATTCGAGCCAATGATCCGAAACTGCTGAATTCGGATATCGAAGAAGGGCACAAGTCAACTCTGCTGTGCCATCTGGGGAATATTGCCCATCGCACGGGTGATTCGTTGAAATGTGATCCGACCAATGGACACGTGCTGAACAACGAAGCCGCCATGACACTTTGGACTCGCGAATACGAGCCTGGCTGGGAACCCCGAGTCTAGAGATCCCGGCAGTTGACTCAGAAAAACCTCACAATCCCGGACTCTATTCCTCCAGCACAATCGTTAGGGTTGCGATAGTCCACGTTATTCTTCCCAAAGTGATATCAAAGCGGATGCTCCAGCTTTCCTGACCCGCAGCCTCTGCCGAAGTGACCTAGAGATTTTATCTCAGAGACCCAGTGCGCAGTCATTACGCGCGGAAACGTCCGCGGTCTGTGCCGGAATGGTCTCGGAAGGGTTTGTCCCCATGTCACTTCGGGATTTCTTGCGGCAGACGCAAATGCTGATCCAGCATGGTCTGCACATGGCGCGAATGTCATCGCAGAACGATGGCTATCAGCAACCTCTGCAGATGCTGCGTCTGGAAGAGCGTGTTTTGTTCAGCGCATCGCCGATCGCGCCCATTGCGGCGGAAATGGCTGAGGCGGGGGCTTCGCTGGCGTCAAGCCTGATGATCGA
>JBIIIF010000007.1:0-59209 GCA_044235005.1 Planctomycetaceae bacterium
GGAACGACCTACATCGCCTCCTTCACCACCATTCGCACCAAATCCGGCCTGCCGTTGCGGCGGGAATGCGATTTGCACTCCGCGGCAGCCAATGAAATTGACGGTCGCGGCAGAGTTATCCGGAGCAGGGCTCAGTGCCGCGGCCTTGTTCATCATCAAGTCGCCAGAAAGTCAATCTCGCGCCATCGGTGGCTGCAGAGAAACCCGGCTGAACACACAAACCTGCTCATCATCCGTTTTTCGTTTTGGGGACGTTCATGACCACGCAAGCTGAGAAGCAACAGTATTCGTTTCAGGCAGAGATCAGTCAGCTTCTGCAATTGTTGTCTCATTCGCTCTATCAGAATCGTGAGATCACAATCCGAGAACTCGTCTCCAACGCTTCCGACGCGCTGGACAAGTTTCGCTATGTCAGCCTGACTAGTGGGCAAAAGCAGGCCGCCGAAGACTTGAGGATCACCATTGATCCGGACAAAGAAGCGAAGGTTCTGGCGATCCGCGACAATGGCGTCGGGATGACTCGCGATGAGCTGGTCAACAACCTCGGCACGATCGCTCGCAGCGGTTCTTTGGAGTTTCTGAAGAAGGCTCAGAAAGCCGGCGACAAGGACAAGGGCGCTGATCTGTCATTGATTGGGCAGTTCGGCGTCGGGTTTTATTCGGCCTTTATGCTGGCCGATTGTGTTGAAGTCGTGACTCGCAGCTATACCGAAGAAAACGGCTGGCGATGGGAATCAACCGGCGACGGCAACTACACGATCAGTGAAGTCACCGAGCCCGTCGAACGCGGCACCAGCATTCGCCTGCATTTGAAGGATGGGCTGGATGAGTTCACCGAGCCCGTGCGATTGAAGTATATCCTTCGCAAGTATTCCACATTCGTGCCGCATTCGATTTACCTCGAAGCAGAACACATCAACAACCAGCCGCCGATCTGGGTTGAGCCGAAGAATACGGTGACTGAAGAGCAGTACCTGAACTTCTTTGAATACCTGACTCATTATCCGGGTCAGAAACCCTTGTGGCATCTGCACCTGTCGGCTGATTCTCCGTTCCAGTTCCACAGCATTCTGTATTGCCCGGACGCGAACCTTGAGAAGATGGGTTTCGGTCGGACTGATCACGGACTGCACCTTTGTGCCAAGCGGATTCTGGTCCAGAACGACAACCGAGACCTGCTGCCGGATTACCTGCGATTCCTGCGAGGAATTGTGGATTCAGCCGACCTGCCGCTGAACGTGTCTCGCGAAGCTTTGCAGGACAACACCGTCTTCCGCAAGATGCAGAAGGTCATTACGAAGAAGGTTCTTGATCATCTCGATTCATTCTCCGAGGAGAACAAAGAATCTTATTTCAAGTTCTATAAGGAGTTTGGCTCGACTCTTCGTGAAGGCATCACCTCGGACTTTGACAATCGCGATCGTCTGGCCAAGCTGGTGCGATTCGGGTCGACTCATTCGATTGGCACCACAGAACTGATTTCATTGCCCGACTACTGCAGCCGCCTGCAGGAAGGTCAGGAACAGATCTACTACGCTTGTGGTACCGATCCGGATGCTGTCCTGCGTGATCCGAATCTGGAAGTCTTCCGCTCACGAAATCTGGAAGTCCTGATTCTGACAGATCCAGCAGACGAATTCATTCTGTCGCATCTGCGTGAGTTCGACAAGAAGGATATCGTTTCTGTCGATTCGGCTGATCTGCAGTTGCCACCAAAGGCTGAGGATGCCTCCAAGTCTGAGGAAGAAAAGGCAGAAGCCGAGAAGGCTGCTAAGAGCGTTCCGGAAAACTTCGATACCGTCTTGAGCTTGATCAAGGAAGCTCTGGGCGATCAGGTGCAGGAAGTCCGTCGTTCTGAACGACTGACCGAGTCTGCCTGCTGTCTCGTGAACGCACAAGGTTCCATGAGCACGACGCTGCAAAAAGTCCTGCGGATGAACACACCGGACTTTGAAATGCAGAAGATGATTCTGGAACTGAATCCGAATGCATCACTGGTGAAGCGACTGGCTGAGCTGGCATCGAATGCAGACAACCATCGCTTCATTCAGGACTGCGGTCAGCAGCTGCACGCCAATGCTATGATCATGGCCGGTCTCGCCCCCAACGGCAACGAAATGGCCGCTCGCCTGCAGAGCTTCATGCTCGAACTGGCGAGCGTGAAGAAGTAGAAGTGCTTCCAGCCTGTTCATAGCAAGTGCATGAACTGTAGCCGGATGTGTGTCACCGTAGACTTGTCGCTCCGCCGACAAGAATCCCGTCGACGGAGCGACGGGCGTACGGTACGCAGTTGTGGCCGGTCTCCTGACCGAGCCACACGCCTCGACCGAAAGGTCTCCCTGCACGGGCCGCCGGCACACCAATAATCCTGAGACCTGCGGTCAAAACCTGTGCGGGGTCAGGAGACCCGCGCACAACAAAGATTATGCTGCCGTCAATCGGGCTTATCGTGGCTTGGGTTCTGTCACTGCGCAACTCCGAACTCTTAATGAGATTCCGCAACGCCGTCAGTTCGAACAACTTCTCTCACAGGCGAGAGTTGTTGAAAGACTTCTATTGCGAACGCCAATTCATCATCCGTGAACTCAGAAATGACCGTAGCGCGAATTCTGGGAGCGTCCATTGGTACGGCGGGGTAGAAAACCGGGACGACAAATAGTCCTCGTTCACGGCAGAACGCGACTGCCTCAAGTGTTTCTCTTTCATCGCGAAAGAGGATGGGAACAATTGCGGACTCCGTCGGTGGGATCTGAAATCCCAGTGAGCGAAGACTGTCCACAAATTGACGGGCGTGGTTTCTTAATGTCTTCGATCGTTGAGGTTCCTGCCTGATGATCTCAAGGCACTTTCGCGCAGCGGCTACCTGAGCGGCGGGTAGCGCAGCGGAGAAGATGAATCCCCGAGCAGAGTGTTTCAGAAAGTCGATGATTTCCTGCTTTGCGGCAACAAACCCGCCGCAACTGGCGATGGACTTCGACAGCGTTCCCATCTTGATATCAATTGCCTCTGCTGGAAGTCCGAAATGCTCCTGAATACCTCGGCCGGATTCTCCAATGACTCCCAGACTATGGGCTTCGTCAACCATCAACAGCGCACCATACGCTTTGCATAGTCGGACAATCTCCGGCATCGGTGCAATATCGCCTTCCATCGAATAGACGGCATCCACGACGACCAGAATCCGTGTCCCAGAATGCTGCCTGAGGAGCATTTCAAGTTCATCCACACGATTGTGGCGAAACGTCCTGAACGCGGCCTTTGATGCCATGCATCCATCATGGATGCTGGCATGATTGTATTCATCCCCAATCACCAAATCTCCCGCACCGACAAGAGCCGAAACGGTGGCCACATTGGTGATGAATCCGCTGTTGAAGACGATGGCGTCGTCTGCTTCCATGAACTGTGCGAGTTCACGTTCCAAGTGTCGGTGGTCCGACAGTGTCCCGGCAAGCAGCCTCACTCCATGAGCGCCGGTCCCACACGCTTCGATCGCCTGAATAGCGGCTGCATTCACCTCCGGATGATTGATCAGGCCAAGGTAACTGTAGGACGCCATCATCAACATTCGACGTCCGTCGACTTCGACATGCGTTCCGTGTTGAGTCGAGATTGGCGTAGCAAAGAAGTCGAATCCTTCCTTTCGAAGATCAGAAAAACGACGGGTTTGCTGCGCGTAATGGTCAAGGTAGGCGCGTCGAGACAACGGCGACGGTGGCTTCAACCGGGACAGTGGACTCGCATGACGTTGAGAACGCTTCAGGACATCCGTCAACTCACCAATCGTCGGTTGCAGATACATGCTGTCTGGATCGACCCTTGCACCGGTGCGTTTTTCGATTCGAAGTGCGATATCGGCTGCAGCCAGAGAATCGATTCCCAGCGAAGAAAAGTGGGTGTGGCTCGTAAGAGCAGCAATTGACTTCTGTTCTGATTTCGCCCATTCACGAAGTGATTCGATGATCGCCTGTTCCGGTTCGGAGGCTGTTCGACCGTCTCCGTTTATCTCGGACGATGGCGAGCAGTTTGGGGAAGGAGTCACAAGGCCGGGGGCCAACATTTCGAACATGCCTTCCAGAACGGTCTCCAGATGTTTCGCGAGGTACATCTTCTGGCACTGATGTCGTTGTACTTTTCCACTTGAGGTGCGTGGAAACGTTGTCGGACGCACGAACACAATGTCGTCGAGAACAACCTCCAGTTGTTCTGCTAATGCCTGGCGGAAGGCATCGATCGACAGGTTCAGCTCAGTCAGTTCCGCGTTGTCCGTTGATGCATCCTTGCTCCATCTCACCATTTCTCTGGTGCCTTCGGCCACGAGGACCAGGCGAACAGTCTCATCTGTTTCCACAGAAAATGCAGCGGCGGCGTTTGGCTCAACAAATCGAAGATGTTGCTCGGCCAGTCGTTCAATGTCCTGCGGATAAATGTTGCGGCCGCGGACGATGATCAGATCTTTGAGTCGTCCGGTCACAAACAACTCATTCTTTATCACAAAACCATAATCACCCGTTCGCAGCCAGTTTCGATTGTCGCCAGCAATTCGTGCTTGAAATGTCTCGGCTGTTTCATCAGACAGTTGGAAGTAACCTTGCGCCACACTTTTTCCATGAACCCAAATTTCCCCGACTTCATCGGCGGCGCATTCCTTGCCGGTTTCCGGGTGAACAATTCGAACCTGCATTTCTGCCATGATTTGGCCACAACCGACGCTGTCCTGTCCTTCCGAACCATTGCGGATTTTGAGGATTCGATGGTTTTCGAGTGCCTCGGAATGGAGTCGTAAAACAGGAGTGTCAGCCAGCGGCGGTCCGCCAGACACCAGCAGCGTGGTTTCTGCCATTCCGTAACAAGGGAAGAATGCCGATTCGTTGAACCCACATTCTCGAAACGCCCGCGCGAAGCTTCGGAGCGTTTCTGCTCTGACTGGTTCCGCGCCATTATAAGCGACCTGTAACGTCGAAAGATCGAGAGACGCCTTCTGCTCAGAGGCTATCTTCTTTACGCACAAATCGTATGCAAAGTTAGGGGCGCCCGTCGTCGTCGCCCTGAATTCCGTTACAGCCTGTAGCCATTTCACGGGTTCTCTCAGGAAGACATTCGGTGCCATCACCACCGATGGGAACCCCACGAACAATGGCGCCAGAATCCCACCGATCAATCCCATATCATGAAACATGGGCAACCAGGAGACCATGACGGATTGCAATGAGAACCCGAAGGACCGCTCAATGAGCCGTTCGTTCGCCAAGATGTTTCCGTGTGAAACCATGACGCCTTTGGGAGTCGCAGTGGATCCGGATGTGTATTGAAGAAACGCGAGTTGCTCCGCTGACAGCAGCGGAAGTGGATCGTTGGGCGACCCTTCCAGTTCATCCGTGGCGATGACCGTGGATCCAGACACCGTGGCAGCAAAATCACCGTCAACGTTCGATCGCGTATCTCGTGAGCACAGCAGAAGACGGGGCTTGCAATCATTTGCGATCGCAAGCACGCGATCCGCGTTACGATTCTTCTTGGGTGGGTACGCCGGAACGGCCACAAGCCCTGCATACAGGCACCCCAGAAAGGCTTCGATGAATTCGAGGCCCGCAGGATAGGCCATCAACGCTCGATCGCCCGGTTGGGCCTATCGCAACAGGCCACATGCAATCTGACGTGCTCGAATGTCCAGTTGCTGATAGGTCCGTGTCTGCCGCTCGTTGTCGGACTTCAGGAATGTATAGGCGATGGTATTCGGCTGATTGACGACGTGTGATTGCAATGCGGAAAGGATGGTCTCAAACGCGAAGGTCATCTTCTGTCCCGGACTGACGTCATCACTGACGCTCTTCTCAAGATGACGCTCAACTGCCGAATTCATTTGTGCAGTCTTTTTTCTGTAGGTGAACACTCGGTGCTGGATTCAAAATTCATACTGGCTTCAATTTCTTTTGCGACGAAATTGCCCTTCAGTTGCAAGGACGACATGCCGGTGTCAAACCGAATGAAAGATTCTGACAATTCTGAAAGTTTCTTTGCTGAGGAAAGGATGCATCAGAAATCCTTAACGTCGGCAAACAGACTTTGTTGAGGCCGGTCTCCTGACCGAACCGCCGCTGTTATGGCCGGTCTCCACCCTGTTGTGGCCGGTCTCCGACCGAGCCACACGCCCCGACCGCAAGGTCTCCCAGTACGCGCCGCCTGCACACCAAGAACCTTGAGACCTGCGGTCAGAGCCCGTGCGGGGTCAGGAGACCCGCGCACAACAAAGAGCTTATGCGGGGGCGGGAGACCCGCGCACAACAATGGGCGGCGCGTGCGGGGTCAGGAGACCCGCGCACAACAAAAGGGAGACTTCAGGTCCAGTTGATTCCTGTCAGATGCACGTCACAAGGGTGCTGTGCGTCAGTGTCGTACCAGAGTGCGGATGAATAACGCCATTCACTTGAACGCCGCACAAGGCCTTTTCTGACAGGATTTTCATGCAGGTACTCAAGTTTTTGTCGCCAGAATTTTTCGGTCTGAACGGCGACCGGATGGCGACTGGGCTGACAGAACCGACGCTCTCGATCTTCGCCGGAGCACTCCCGAAGCGTCTGGTGAAAGCAGGGTGGCATGAATTCTCGACAGTAGTCGCTCAATTTTCGGCCTGTAAACTTGCGAAAGTCCGTGAGGGCCGCTGCGAGCGGCTCTGAACGAAAGTCGACCGAGTGCACAATCGCGTGAAGGTGGGTTGGCATGATCACAAAAGCATTGATTCTCAAGCCTTTCTCTTTATGACAGTAGTTGAAACTGTCCGTAATGATGCGAAACGCCGCTTCTGAGGTGAAGACTGGCAACCATTCCACAATGCTGTAGGTGATGTAGTAGACGGCCGCGTCAGATGTGATGCGATAGCGTTCCATGGTGAGCGATCTCCATGACGGAATTGCGGGGCCAGGTGACCAGCGTATTGCGGAATGTATGGGGTCGGAAGACCCGCGCACAACCGCGTTTTGCGTGTTGTGGCCGGTCTCCGACCGTGCCACTTCTTTTCTGTTGTGGCCGGTCTCCGACCGAGCCACTGCGTCCGACCGGAACGGTCTCCGATGCGCAGCCTGCACTCCGGAATCGGGAGACCTGCGGTCAGAGCCAGTGCGGAGACCCGCGCACAACCGCAGAGCCAGTGCGGGGTCAGGAGACCCGCGCACAACCGCAGCGGGGTCAGGAGACCCGCGCACAACTTTGGTCGACCCGCGCACAACTGCAAGTCCGCACACAACACGGGATCAGTGAAATTCCGGCGAACCCGGGTGCTGACGACTTGACTTTGAGACTGCGCGAACTGGAGACTCTCGATCCACTTCCAAAGACTCTGCACAAATTTCCCGCCTGTTTTCCAAATTCTTCATTCGGTTTGGATGCGCGATGTCGTCTTTGCATAGTGAGCCCGATGAAATGCTGACGTCGAATGTGGCTGCATCGCAGGATTTGACGGCGAATCGCCGGGTTCAGACGCTCGATGTTGCTGCGATGGCTTTGAGGTACCGTCCGTTCCTGAAGGCCATCGCGGCGGCCGAGTTGCCGGAACACCTGAAGTCTCGCGAAGACGATTCGGATCTGGTGCAGGAAGTACTGTTGAAGGCGACTCGCGACGCGAATCAGTTTCGTGGATCTACAGAGAAGGAACTTGAGGCGTGGCTGCGTGAAATACTGATCAATCAGATCACGGATTGCGTGCGTTTTCACGGTCGACAACAACGAGATGTGGGTGTCGAAATCGCGATCCCTCTGGCTGGACTTTCGGCCGATGACCTCTCGGCCAGTGAGTTGGTTCGAAAGGCTGAGGCCAAAGAGCTGACTCAGCGCGCGTTGCATGAGTTACCAGATGACTATCGTTCTGTGCTGCTGATGCGTCAGCAACTGGACTTATCGTTTATCGACATCGCTGAACGCATGCAGCGATCTCCGGATGCGGTACGGATGTTGTGGGGTCGAGCAATTCTCGCGTTGGGTGAGAAGTTAAAGTCGCTGAAGTGATGTTTGCAGGGTCAGGAGACCCGCGCACTACAAGATGAGTGCGGGGTCAGGAGACCCGCGCACAACAGAGCGACGTGCTGGGTTAGTAGACTCGCGCACAACAAGGAGACCGGTGCACAACTGCGGGATTGCGCTGGACAGCGTTCATTCCTAAGGGCATACTTGAAGTTCGCGTTTCGTGCCTGTCACAACGCATCGGGGGATCGGTTGGTCATTCACCCAACTTGACTGTTTTTTTGCCGTGGTCGCAGGGGAGTCAGCAGTGATTCAGAGTCCGCAGGAGCTTTTAGAACGTGCGATGGAGTTGACGTCTTCCGATCGCGGTCGATTGGCTGCGATGCTGATTGAAAGCCTGGAGACACATTGTGAGGATGATGACACAACGGAGGCCTGGTCGGAAGAGGTTCAGCGTCGGCTGCGAGACATTGATGATGGCAAGATATCTCTGGTGCCGTGGGCTGAGGTCCGCCGCAGAATGTCTGACAAACAGTAATGCCAGTTGATTTTCATCCTGAGGCTGCCGATGAAGCTGTGGCGGCTCAAAAGTGGTACGCCGACATTGATCCCACGCTCGGCGTGGAGTTCAGCGACGCACTTGAAAGGGCGATCTTTCTCATTGAAACGACCCCGCAGCGCTGGACTCAGCATTTGCATGGAACACGTTGCATCAATCTGCGGCGATTTCCTTACCTGGTGATCTACCGTCACTCCGATGACGAGATTCAAGTCGTTGCTATCCAACATTCGCGACGCAAGCCTGGCTATTGGAACAATCGCGCCCCGTAGACTCATGATGGGCATTCTTGCCCGTCGTGCAGAGTTAGTGACGGGCGGGGTCAGGAGACTTGCGCACAACAGGGGTTGTCGGACAGGAATGTCCAACCTACATTTTTGAGGCTGGAGAGACCACCGGGAAGATTCTTTTGAGAGATGCAAAGATTGATCCGACGCTGTTAAGTTCGCTGCTGCAGTTTGATGAGTCGCTGCGGAATGGGCAGTTGACTGATACTCAATTGTTGTCGGACGATAAGGAACTGTTGGGGAATCTTGAGCTGGGTCAGGCGGCGATGCTGGAGCTGGAAGCCGCGATTCCTCGCCGAGTTTCCGTGATGCCATCGTGGGCACCTCAGAACGTGGGAAGATTTGAAATCCGATCGGTCCTCGGGACGGGAGGATTTGCGGTTGTTTATCTGGCTTTTGATCCGGTGTTGAATCGGCAGGTCGCTTTAAAGATTCCACGGCCTCATGCGTTGATGAAGCCGGAGCTACGTCGACGATTTGTGACGGAAGCTCAGGCCGCCGCGAAGCTGGATCATCCGAATATTGTTCCGGTTTATGAAGCAGGCGAAGATCGAGATCTGCCTTACATCGCCTGCGCGTATTGTGAAGGGCCGACACTAGCCAGTTGGCTGGCTTCAAAAGCCGCGCCGCTAAAGCCTAAGCTTGCCGCTGAGATCGTTCGAAAACTTGCGCGAGCAGTTCAATACAGCCATGAGCGCGGCATCTTGCACCGCGATATCAAGCCGGGAAACGTGCTGCTTTTTCCACACGTGACGGACGGCAATGAACGCTTTCCGTTTGTGGCTCGACTTGGTGACTTTGGACTGGCCAAGCTGCTGGAGTCCGGCGAACTTGATACTGTAACCAGTCAGTTGATCGGCACGCCTCGTTACATGGCTCCGGAGATCATTAAAGGCACGGGAAAAACCGGCGACGTCACTCCGGATGTGTATGCATTAGGAGCACTGCTGTATTGTTTGGTTCTGGGACAGGCTCCGTTTGGTTCGGCCACTGCGGCGGAGACACTGCGCAAGATTGTCGACAGCGACGCGATTTCGCCAGATACGATCGATCCGTCTGTGGGTCGAGATCTGAGTCTTGTGTGCATGAAGTGTCTCCAGAAGTCGCCTCATCAAAGATATCAATCTGCGGCAGAGCTCGCGGAAGATCTGGATCGATTTCTTTCCAGCCGGCCAGTCCTCGCTCGCGAGACACCCGTTGTTTTGCGAATCGAAAAATGGTGTCGACGACGTCCACTGGTCGCGGTCCTCATGGCCATAGCGACATCGCTGACAATCATTCTGCTCGGCCTTGCGGTCCGTTACACGACGTCGATGCAACGCTTGCAGGGACAGCTTAAAGGGACCAACCAGCAACTGAAGCTGCGAGTTGCGGATTTGAATAACGCCATTGATGTGGCTGGTCGCAATAAAACAGAAGCCGAGACGAACCGGCGAATTGCCGATGAACAGGTCTTTGCTGCAGATTTGAAGCTGGCCGATTCACTGCGGCAATCCGGTGACGTTCGCGGAGCGACATCGATTCTGGATCGATACTCCAAACATCACACGCCCACCACACATATTGACGGCCAGAGCAGTTTTGCATGGCGTTATTTGAAAGGACAGACCTCACGGAAGGGAACCGCCTTGCCGGATTCCGAACAGACAATCTGGGATATGGAGTTGTCACCCAGCGGAGACCGACTGGCTCAATGCGGCAACAAAGGGATTGTTCGAATTCAGGATGTTCAGAGGGACTTCAAAACCATCATCGAGCGTCAACTGGCACCGACCGAATTCAACAGCATTGCATGGTGTGATACAGAACCAATTCTGGCGACATGCGCTGATGATGGACTCGTACGAGTCTACTCGGCCGAAGACCTGCAACTTCTGAGAACATTGGAAGCCTTTCCAGGCAAGCGTGCGTACGGCTTAGCGTTCCTGCCTGGAACAACTCGCCTTTATGTCGGCGGGGATTCTGAGGAGTTGCAGGCATGGAATGCCGTTAGCGGCGAATTGGTGCAAAAGCTCTCGACGCCGCATTCCCGAGGCATTGAAAATCTCGTTGCATCAGCGGATGGAACGCGAATCGTCACGGGTGGTTATGAGGGCCATCTTTGCCTTTGGCGAGCAGAAGACCATTCGATGCTTTGGCAGCAGACAATTACATTGACGGATCTCACTGGGCCAGTCACCATTGTGCAGATCACCCCGGATGGAAAGTACATCGTCGCATGCGTAATGAAAGACTCGATTATTGTTTGTGACGCGTCCACGGGCACGGAACTCCGTCGCTGGCAGGGGCTCGATCGAATTCAGGCCATGGTCGCCGACAATAACCGTGTGATTTGTGGTGATTCCGTGGGTATCATGAGTGAACTCCGTCTTCAGGATGACGACTCTCTGTCCCCGTGGCGTCCAGTGCATCAATGGCCGGGACACGATGCCAAAGTGTCCAGCATCGTGGTCATTGCGAAGGATTCACACTGTCAGAATTCCACGGAAGTTATGTCGACGGATCGTGAAGGAAGAGTATGGCAGTGGTCTGCAGATGCAAAAATTCAGACGAAGACATTTTCTCGGCCAAAAGGCGTCCCTGGTCATTTCCACAATTCCTTCTGTTGGAAAGACGCCACAACGCTCCTGCGAAGCCGCTCAAACGGAATCCAAAGCCTCAATATAGAAAGCGGCGAATCTGCAGACGCGTTCTCCGGCAGCACAAACATTTCTACTGTGCGATATTCGATGGAAACGGATCGTCTGGTAGTCGCTGACAGCACCGGTCAAGTGACCGTCATACCGCGCGACGGGGCAAAAAGATCTGTCATCAGTGTTTGGAAGAATGAGTTCATTGATGGAATTCTGATTGATCAATCCGGCAGCAGGGCTCTGGCATTTGACCACAATCAGAACGTGGCAGTTCTCGACTTGCACAGGAATCAAGTCCTCCTGCGTCTTGCCGATCGTGAATCATCGACGATCTCACCAAACGGCCGGTGGATTGTTTCAGCGGATCGAAATTCTGATGCTTTCGATGTATCTGACGGAGAAACACTCGAACGAATCAAGATCCTTGAAGATGTCGACCCTACCGATGAGTACATCACGTTCTCACAGGATTCGAGGCTGTTTGTTTCCGTGGGTATGCATCGCATGGTGACCGTCTGGGATAGTGAAACATGGTCGGTGATTCAGCAAATCTCAGTTCCTTCACGCGGGCTTCACATGCCCACATTTCATCCCGATGGGCGAACTCTGGCCATTGGGGATGATTTAGGCTTTATACGATTGATCGATATTCGTTCCGGTCGCGAACTCTTCGCCATCGGCACATCCTCTTCGTCCTACTTTCACGGGCTGGGCTTCTCGCCGGATGGAAACACGTTGGGGTTTGTTGAGCAGAACTGGGACTGGAAACTGATCACGGTCGGAGAATAGCGGGTCGTGCGAGGTCCGGAGACCTGCGCGCAACGAGGGACGGGAGACATGCGAGATCTGGAGACCTGCGCGCAACATATGCATTTTTCACCACACAGGACGTCGAGAACACGGTTGAAAATCGCAGTGAGGAATATCCGCCGACTTAGCGACAGAAGTATGGTTCGCCGGTCGCACAGTTGGCGGCGAGGTAGGTAATCGTTATAGGACGGCAACGCGATCGAGAATGACAATGCCGATCGCGGGGGCTCGAGAATTTCTCGTGGCCGATATTCCTTGTTGAAATAGCGACCAGACTCTTATGCTAAGTCCTGCCGAATCTGTGGGTTTGTTTGGATCGACTCTCGACAATCGCGTGCGCAAGGCGGCGCAGCGGGTCGGGGATGGTGCGCTGGCTCGCATTTCAGAACGGCTGAGAACCGATGCGATGGCGAACGCGGTCTGCTACGAACGCGACGGTGTCGAAGAACCGGTTCGCATCATGCTGCGTCCGCTGTTGGCGATGCCGGAGCAGCTCAGCTACGTGGATCATGTTTGCCTGAAGCTGTCCGAAGCCTTAAAGCGCATGCCGGATCTCTATCTGAAAGACGAACAGGTTCGCAGGATCCTGGCCATCACACCGGAGGAAGAGCATTGGCTGCGAGATACCTGGACTCCTCAACATCAGCAACACAACCCGATCTACGGTCGCCTCGATGCGGTCTGCGATTTCACCTCGGCAGGTTGGCAGGAATCGTTGCTGTTTCTGGAACCCAATCTCTCCGGCGTCGGCGGCATTCATTATGCCCCGCTGGCCGAGCAGCTTGTCATGCATGACGTCGTGCCGACGCTGCTGGCTCAGGATCCGGAACTGGACATCGAATTGCCTCGTGACCAGCGAGAATTATTCCTGCAGGTGCTGATCGATCATGCCCGCGCGATTGGTCGCAATAGCTGTCGTCTGTGTCTCGTCGAGCCAAAGTATGCGCAGGATGGCCCCAATGAACAATCTATTCTCAGACAACATCTTTCGGAACTTCACGGACTAACGATTGTTCATGCGGACCCTCGTGAACTGCGAGTTGAGGGCGACGAGGTTTACTACGAAGATGTTCAGATCGACGTCGCTTATCGCGATTACGAAATGCGTGATCTGGTGGCTCTGGAGCAGGAGATCGGGAAGCCTCTGGAAGCCATGCGCATGCTGTTTCGGCAGAATCGAGTTGTCTCGTCGATGGTCGGAGATTTCGACCATAAGAGCTGCTGGGAATTGATGACCGATGAATCGATCGCATCGCGATTATTCACGGCCGAAGAACGACGCTTGTTTCGACGACATGTCCTGTGGACTCGTATTATCGGCGATCGTCGCACGACTCTTCCACACGGGAAGGAAGGACACCTGCTGGACTTTGCGAAGAAGAATCGTGAACGTCTGGTGATGAAGCCGAATCGCGGTTACGGTGGCAAAGGGGTCACGCTGGGGGCCGCTACGGATCAGGCAGAATGGGATCGTCTGATCGATGACGCGGCGACATTCTATACTGATCCGGAACAGTCGTGGGTGCTGCAGTCGGTCGCTCGCCTGCCGGTCCATGAGTTCCCGATTGTCGGGCCAAACGGCACTGTCTTTGAAGAACCGTTTTATTCCGTCATGGGATTCGCGTCGACGGAGAATGGACTGGGGATACTCTGCCGAGTCTCGCAGAAACAGGTCGTGAATGTGGCACAACATGGCGGGCTGGCCGCGGTGTTGATTGCTCGTCCTCCGCGAGAACTCAAGATGCCGCGCCGAACTCCGGTGCGCACGGAAGGTGCCGAGCAGACACTTCGCGCGAGGATCTCGGAGTTGTTGCATCTGGACCAGACGATAGGTCTGATGGGCTGGGACGAAGAGACCAAAATGCCGTCGATGGGGCGCGTTCAACGTGGTGAACAGCTGGCGACTTTGGAAGGCATTCGTCATTCGATGTTAACCGCCGACAGCCTCGGTGATCTGGTCGAAGAGGTCGCTCACCAGCGAGTTGGCGACGAGCGCTGGACTCGAGAGCTGGCATTGATCCGTCGACTCCGACGTCAGGCATTGTCGCTGCCGGAAGAATTGGTGCGAGATCTTGCTAAGGCGAAATCTCGGTCGCTGGGAGCCTGGGAAGATGCCTATGCACAGGCTGATTTTTCACTGTTCGCGCCATCTTTTGAGAGGCTGCTGACGTTGGTCCGAGAACGAGCCGTCACGTTGTCTCGAGGTGGCGACCCGTATGACGCGATGCTGGAAGAACACGAACCCGGCATGAGCCGTTCGCGGCTTGAGCCCGTATTGGCTGATCTTAAACTCAAGCTTGTTCCATTGGTCGAGAAGTGGTCCGCTGAAACCAATAATGATCACAGCCTGCTTGATGGCCGAACGTTTGGTGAAACCGGCCAGTGGGATCTGTGTCGTCGGATTCTCACCGCGATTGGTTTTGATTTCGAACGCGGGCGAATGGACCGGTCAACTCATCCGTTTACATCGCAGATGGGTGTTCACGATGTGCGTCTGACGGTTCGACTGCGTGAGTCTGATCTTCCCAGCGCGGTGTTGACGACGCTGCATGAAGGTGGCCATGGGCTATATGATCAGGGGTTCATGCCGACTGATCGTGATTCGTTTCTGGGGGAAGCCCCCAGCATGGGATTGCATGAATCGCAATCGCGGCTCTGGGAGAATCATGTGGGGAGAAGTCGAGCGTTCTGGGCTCGCTGGTTTCCCACCATCGAAGCCATTTTTCCGGACGCGACTTCAGGTCTGACGGGCGAAACGTTCTTTCGCGTCGTGAATGCCGTGCGACGTGAGTCTGTCCGAGTGAACTCCGATGAAGTCTCCTATCATCTGCATATCCTGTTGCGTTACGAACTGGAGCTGGCACTGATTTCAGGCGATCTTGGTGTGTCTGATCTGCCGGCGGCGTGGAACGAGCGTTGTCGAACTCTGCTGGGAAGTGTGCCTGAGAATGATCGTGAGGGCGTCCTTCAGGATTCTCACTGGGCTGCCGGTATGTTTGGCTACTTTCCGTCGTACACGATAGGAAGTTTATACGCCGCGCAGTTGACGGATGCTTATCAGGCAGCGCATGGGCTGACGGGCGATCTGGATGGCGGCGAGTTTCAGCATCTGCTGGCCTGGCTTAGAAGTCACGTGCACCAGACAGGCCACCGCATGCCAGCAGAGGAGATGATTCGGAAGGTGACAGGCTCAGGTCTGGACGCAAGTGCCTTCTTCCGACATATCGAACGCAATCGGCAGCGATAGTTGCGTCGACTCAGATTGTGAGTGCGGTTGACTCAAAAGAGTCCCGTCGGCGGAGCGACGGGTGTACGGTACGCCCGTCGCTCCGCCGACGAGAATGACTGCACGGCTCATACTCGTCCCCTCAACAGACTTCAGAAAGACCAGCAATCATGACGACTCAACGACCAACAGGACGAGTTCTCCACGACAACACCGGACGGGTGATTCTGGTCAGTGGCGGCGCGATGGGGATTGGGCGCGCGATCTGCGAAGCCTGGCACAAGTCCGGCGCGAGCGTTGTCTGCATGGACGTCAACGACGAGGCCGCTGCTGAGTTGCCGGACGGCATCGAATTTGTCTACGGCGATACCTCGAATGAAGATGATTGTCGCAATGCGGTTGCCTTCACGGTGGAATCACATGGCTCGATTGATGTCCTTGTGAACAACGCCGCGATTCAACCAAAAGCGTCGTATGTTCCGGTCCATGAGATGCCTCAGGAACTGTGGGACCGCATCGTCGCTGTGAATCTCACGGGGTACACGTTACTGGCCAAGCATGTGATCCCGATCATGCGCAAGCAGCGCAGTGGAGTGATCGTGAACATGGCCAGCGGACAGGCTCATCGAACAGCGCGGCAGGTTCCGGCTTATGGTCCGATCAAGGCGGCCAATCTGCATCAGACTCGACAGTGGGGCGTTGAATACGCGCGGGAAGGCATTCGAGTCGTTTCTGTCTCACCGGGATGTATCAACACACCGATGGTCCGCGCAACGCTGGCCGAGCAGGGCGGAGAAGCTCAGGTCGCCAATCGTCATCCGCTGGGGCGTATCGGCCAGCCGGAAGAAATTGCCGCCGCAGTGCTGTGGCTCGCCAGTGCCGACGCTGCGTTCATTACTGCTACGGATCTGGAAGTTGACGGAGGACTCGGAGCTTTCGCTGCGTTTGCTGATCCTTATCCGATGTAACAGAAACGATTCGCTGCTGTTGGGCTACTGTTTCTGGCTTGCATCATTTCGAATGGCTGTCGAGGTGTTGCGGCGAGTCAGGCGGCGACTTTGGTAAGTCTTCACGAGCTGTTCGATTTCATCTCGCTGTTCTTCCGGTGCAAATTCCTGAGATTTCTTCGCCCAGGCAGCGGCCTGATCCATATCGCCTGCTTCGGCATAAGCGGCGGCCAGCGTGCTCAGGCAGGACCAGTCTTTGCTGCCGGTCAGCTCAACGGCTTTCTTCGCCATAAAGACGGCTCGCGTTGTATCGCGAATCGCCGGATCAGGATTCGTTGCCAGCAGCCATGCATAGTTATCCCATGCCCGAGCAAATCCGGGGCTGAGAGAGACTGCACGTTCATAGTCAGCGATGGCTTCTTCAAACTTGCCCAGTTTGGCCTGAGCTGCCGCACGATTGTTATAGGCTCGGAAGAGATTTGGCTGAAACTCCAGAGCCTTCGTCCACGATTCAACAGCCTTCTCCATTTCATTTTCGTTGAAAAGCAGATTGCCGCGGTTATACCACGCCGCCGCATGGGCGGGTTCGAGATCAACCGCATGCTGATAGCAATCAAGGGCTTCGGAGGCCCTGCCCTGCCCTGCGTTGATATTGCCCTTCACATACCACGCATCGGCATGTTGATCGTCGAGCCTCAACGCTTCGTTCAGGTCGGAGATTGCGTCTTCGTCCTGTTGCATTTGGTGGCGTGCCAGACCTCGGCGATACAAAGCTTCTGCGGATTCGGGCCTGGATATCAGAACCATAGAGAAATCATCAATCGCTTTTTCATACAGACCTTCGCGATGCTGCAGCAAACCTCGGCGAATCAGGAGATCCGTGTTGTCCGATTGTTGTCTCAGTAGAGCAGACATGTCTTCAATTGCAACATCGAACTCTCCCTGTTGCTCCGCCAGCGATGCTCGCAACAGCCGGGCCTGTTCATGAGTAGGTTCTGTTTCGATCAACGCATTCAGTTCTTCGCGGGCACGGAATTTCTGATCCAGTTCGAAGAAGCAACGACCTCTTATCCACTTCAGCGAAACAGTATCGATCGCGCGAACCGCATCGCTGTCAAGGTCATCGATCGCGTCCTGAAAACGTCCCAGGTGAAACTGAGCAACTCCGCGTAACCGGCGAGCTTCAGCGTTGGTTGCGTCAAGTTCCAGCACCGCAGAGGAGTCACCAATGGCGTTCATCCAGTCACGAAGTTCTTCATAAACACCGGCTCGCGCCTGAATCGCGGCGATGTTTTCGGGTTCGGCCTCCAGCAGCGCGGAGAGTTCTGTTTCCGCTTCATTCATTTGGCCGAGACGTGACATCGCCGTTGCTCGCAGCCAGCGAATTTCTGTCGTCGAATCTTCGTCGGAGAGCTGATCCAAAGCGTCGATCACTCGTTCGTCATTCTTTTCTGCCGCCGCAATTCTGGCACGCAGCACTGCGGCTGCTTTTGATGACGCATCGGCCTCCGCGAGCGAATCCAGACCAGACCGAGCCTCTTCAAAGTTTCCCTGATCCATCTGCAGTTCGCTTCTCAGCAAAACGAGTGATGCGGGCAGTGATGAGAGAGAAGTCTCCTCGATTCGGTCCAATAGACTGACCGCTTCAGGAATCTGCTGGTGCTTTCGCAGTCGAGCGACAAGCTCCATGATGAGTGTTTCGTCGCCTGGCTGCAGTTCAACAAGATGCTGCAGGTCAGCCGTCGCCGCACCGGTTTCGCTCAGTTCATCAAACATGTCCGCACGCTGACGCAGCAGCTCTGCGGAATCCGGGTTCAATTGCAATGCGGCCGTCAGGTCAGTGATCGCCAGTGAGTATTCTGCCTGTTGACCATAGATTTTCGCTCGTGTCTGCAGCGCCTCCAGAGAATTCGGATGGCTGTTCAGAACTTCGGAAACATCCACCATCGCATTTTCCCAGCGCTGGGCGGTGATGTGGAGTTGTGCTCGGGCAAGCACATTCTGTTCTGACGAATCGCCCAGTGAAATCAGTGAATCGTAATCCGCAAGAGCGTCCACAGCATTTTCCTGAGACACATAAATCTCTGCTCGAAGCTGCAAAGCCTCTCTGTGGTTTGGAGCGTTCTCCAGCAATACACAGACTTCTTTCAGGGCGTCTTCTGACTGCCCAACACCAAAGAGTGCACGAGCTTTCTCAAGGGCAACTCGCTGCAATCGTTTCGGATCACTCTCGCCGGAGATGCCTGCTTTCGAGTTTGCGGACGTTGTCGAAGAACTGGAAATCTGATGCAGATCGGCCAGAGCCCGATCATGTTCGCCGCGTCGAGTTCGTAATCCTGCGCGGGCCAACAGAGCGTCCGAATGATGTGAATCGAGCATCAAAGCCTGGTCAAAGTTTGCTTCCGCACCGGCGTCATTACCTGCTGCTGCAAAGGCTCGCCCTAATTCGTAAGGACAGTTTGCGTCTTTGGTCCCGTACTGAACGGCTCGTGAAAGGTCACTGACAGCGTCTTCGGCACGGCCTAGTTTCATGAGAACTCGCCCGCGTTCCAGCCATGGGCGATAGTCGGCAGAAGTGAGTCGACAGGCCACATTCAGGTCTGCAAGTGCTCGATCGGAGTCTTCGTTTCTTTTCCAGCAAAGACCACGCTGCAGCCACGCTTCGGAGTTCTCCCGATCGATGCCGATCACGTGCGTCAGATCGAGGATGGCTTCGTCAGGTCGTGTTTCCGCAATCGCCATGGCATGCATCATTCTGGCGCGAATATGATCAGGATCCATACGCAGAACGGTCTTGAGATCGTCCAGAGCCTTCTCTGTTTCTCCGAGCTTTTCGTAAGCGGTGGCTCGATCGAACCATGCTGCCGACGTTCTGATTCCCTGTCGAATTGCTTCCGAATAGGACTTTACAGCCAGGGCCGTTTCACCCGAAGAGTCCTGAGCAACTCCCAGTGCCAGCCATGCTTCATGCCATTCAGGCTTGAGTTTGACAGCAGCCGTCAGGTCCGCGATGGAATCTTTCTCATGCTTTAACGCTGCATGGCTGAGCCCGCGCAAATACCATGCTTCGCTCAGGGCCGGGTCGAGCGCAATTGACCGATTCAGAAGCTGAATGGCTTCCGCATGTCGCTGAGCTTCTCGATGCCTGAGCGCTGACTGGACGAGACCTTTGGCCTGTTTCTTCTGATCAGCGCAGCCGCTGAGAGAAATCATAAACAGCAGGGCAAGAAGGGCTAAGTACGCCAGTGGCATTCTGCTCGTTGGTCTGCTCATAACATGCTCCCTGGACACCACACTGACTTTGCAACCGCCCGTATCGTGAACATCGTCGTTAGCGAAACGGCACTCCTGTTCGATTCAATGGACAGAGTCAGTTTGATTCGGCAGCTTCACCGCGAACGTTACGGCTTTCCTGAATTACCTTGCGACTCGGGTTTGTACTGAGCAGATGTCAGGAACAGTCAGATTGCCCAGTTTTCGTGTTCGGCAAATCTGCTCAAGTAGCGCGGCAGGGTTGAGAAGACATTATGGGCTTTAGTCGCTTTCTGAAGTGTGCGGCGGTCAACGGTCGAAAATACAGTAGCAGGATTTGCCGATTTGGTACTGCAGAACCCAGATTCGATTTTCAACGAGGCGGAACTCATCATGATTCTTCTGAGCATTTTTACTGATGATCAAACGGCAATTCTGGGCTGCTTCGGAGCCATTGCTGTCTGTGGACTGATCGCTGCCCTGAGCTTCCGATTAGGCCCGGCTGGTAAACCACAGTCCTCTCAGCAGACGACAATTCGAATCACTCGGACGGCGACTGCAGAAAGCACGAAAGCCCAGGACCGACGCGCAGCGTAGTGTCTGTTGAATGTTGACCTCACTGCTATTCAGGCAATGATTGGTCACCGTGCTCGATTTCGCCGTCATTCTGCAAGAGCCCGCCCTCTCATTGGCACGCCGGTTTCACTGCATACTGAACCGGGAACGTGTCAATTCGACTGGTTAGCGACGGCGAAGCGGATGCTCTGAATTCCGCTTGCCGCGCACTGTTCAACGAGCTTGCGAATCTCCGCGTACTTCGCGTCCCGGTCGGAGCGAATGCGAACCTCTGGTCGAGCTGATTTCTGGCCACTTGAAGCTGCAGCAGTTGCGGAAGCCTTCAGTTCGCGGATTCGTTCCATCACAGTCTCTTCGGAAACGTGGTTTCCGGCGACGGATAACTTCCCATCGCGTTCAACCGTGATGGTAAGTCGATACTCCGAAGTCGGGTCGTCCGGGTTTCCTCTTTGAGCATCCGGCAGTGCGACTTCCCGGGAGTGCTCACTGCGGACAAAATAGCTGGCGACCAGAAAGAAGATGATCAACAGGAACACGACGTCGATCATCGGCGTGATGTTAAACCGAAATGGAGCTCGCTGGCCTGAAGTATCGGGCAATCGCATTTGATTTCATTCTTGTGGCAGAAGGCCGAGACTGGTGAAAGTGCTCACTGTTCGTTATCGGGAGACTGCCAAATTCTGAAACTGATCAGCCCCAATGATTCACTCAGTGACTCTGCTGATCGATTTTCCGATCATCGTCCCTGGCTGTGCAGGAAACGCGAAGATCAGCCATTGCGAGAACGCAGTTGTTGCTGCAATTGTTCAGCCATATCGTTCAGTTGAGCCTCATCGCTACCAGCGAATTGCTCCGCAGTCGAGAGTTGTAAGCCAAGAAGCTCCTGCAGCAGAATGATTCGACCAATCAGCAAGCCGCGAGCCTCACCTCTCGCTTCACCGCGTGCTTCACCAATCTCTTCACCCTCAAGGCGTGCGTGAAGAATTCGAGCGACCTCATCACGCTGCAACTTGAGTCGAGCATGATAGAACATGAGTTGTTCGGGGCTTTGCGAGATCATTTCGAGAACTCCGGCGGCTTCTGAAATTTCCAGGTCGGGAAACAACGTCCGGACGTCAGCAGAAGACATTTTAACTGCATTCTGCAGGAAGCAGGCCCAACGTTCCGCTGGCGTCGCATGATACACATTCTCCGCTGTCGCCTGTAGACCGATCGATCGCCATGTTTTTCTCTCCAGAGTTTGCAACACGTCGAATTCCGAAGAATATCGGATTCCGGTGTGAAAGGAACGTCCGCTGGCGTACGGGATCGTCTCCCCTGCAGAAACATCGATTCGAACCGTTTGACTTCTTTGGTGATGTGATTAACGTGTCCGCTCTGCAGGGCTGCTGTTTCCTGACTGCGGGCGGCAACTTGCCACGTACAGGCTTATTCTCTGCACGGTGTGAATTGAGCCCGGGTGTTCGCGGGATACCTTGACAGAAGTCAGGCTTAATTCTTCTTCGCGCTCAGAATAAACATTCTTTTCTTGATCCACATTCCGGGAGAAATTCATGGGACGTCCTGTCACTTTGTTTACTGGTCAGTGGGCTGACCTGCCGCTGGAAACACTCTGCAAGAAAGCTCGCGAATTCGGCTATGATGGGCTGGAGCTGGCCTGCTGGGGTGACCACTTCGAAGTGGACAAGGCTTTGTCTGACGATGCTTATTGTGCTCGCAAACGTGAGCTGCTGGAAAAGCACGATCTGAAGTTGTTCGCGATTTCGAATCACCTGGTTGGCCAGGCCGTTCTGGACAATATTGATGCTCGCCACAAGTCCATTCTTCCGGACTATGTCTGGGGTGATGGAGATCCCGCGGGCGTGAATGCCCGGGCGATTGAAGAAATGAAGAACACGGCCCGTGCTGCGCAGAAGCTGGGCGTCAGCATTGTGAATGGTTTCACAGGCTCGAGCGTGTGGCATCTGATTTATGACTTCCCGCCAACTCCAAAGTCGATGTACGACAAAGGCTTTCAGTTGCTGGCGGAGCGATGGAACCCGATTCTGGATGTGTTCCAGGATTGCGGAGTCAAGTTTGCTCTGGAAGTTCACCCGACAGAAATCGCGTTCGACATCTACACTGCAGAGCGTGCATTGCAGGCCTTGAATCATCGCGAAGAGTTCGGGTTCAACTTTGATCCAAGCCATTTGATCTGGCAGGGAGTGGATCCGGTCGAGTTTATTCGATACTTCCCGGATCGAATTTATCACGTGCACATGAAGGATGCTTCGGTAACGCTGAATGGGCGAACGGGCATTTTGGCCAGCCATCTTTCCTTCGGGGATGCTCGTCGCGGCTGGGACTTCCGCAGCGTTGGTCGTGGTGGTGTTCGCTTTGAAGAAATCATTCGCGCGTTGAATGCGGCGAAGTACACGGGACCGTTGTCAGTGGAATGGGAAGACAGCGGCATGGATCGCGAACATGGAGCCGCCGAAGCCGCTCAGTTCTGCAAGAACGTGGATTTCCAGCCATCCAGCCGAGCTTTTGATGCGGCGTTTGGGGATTAGTCCATAAGCGTCAGTCGAAACAGTGAATCGCCTCCGGGATTTCTCGGAGGTGTTTTCGTTTCGGGTCTGTGATTTTGCTGGTTGGAGTCATGCAGAGAGACAGATTGCTGCGTTCCGTTGCGTGATTGGAAGACTTGAGCCAAAGTCAAAAAAAGGTTTCTGAAGAATTGTGGTGCGGAAGCAGGAAAGGCCATTCCTGCCAGCAAAAAAAGCTATTGACCTGTTCTGCCGGTTTCTTCTAACCTCCCCTCACTCGAACTGTGGTTCCTGCAGTTCAAATCTCCTCTCGTTCTCTCCTCTCGAATGTTCGCCGACTTCTTCTCTCTGATCTGAGTCTGGACCAGGAACTTCGCATTCCAACATCTCAGGTTCGTTCTTGTGAGGTCGCGACCGTTCACCATCCCGCCCTGTTGCTGAAATCTCAGTAACACCCCGGAGGCTCTCTGATGTCTCGTTTCGCAAGCATTTGTGCTGGCCTTTTGATGGTCAGTTCTTTAAGCGGCTGCTGTCTGCTCGGTCACGGTTGTGGCGGCGGCGGTGGCTACGCTCCAATGGGTGGCTACGGTGGCGGCTGTTCGCCATGTCAAAGCGGAGCCTGTGGAGCCATGGCTCCAGGTTATCCCTCAGCGTATAGTCCTGGCGTTCCTCAATCTGCTTTCCTCGCGCCGCAGGTGGCTGGTTACGCACCGCAGGCCAGTCAGCAGATGGTCATGATGGACACTCTGCCAACGTATTGATGTGCAGTGATCCTGGTCCGCGCCCTGGGTGATCGTAAATAACGACTGTCGTCATCGGAGCCGAATTGTCTCAACGTGGGTGCCTCGCGTAAGCGATGTTCATGCCTCGTGACGCTTCGGCACTGGCCGACGTCGTTCATGGACATCCCTGATACGGACGCGTCCCCGGATCGATCAGATGACATTAGGAAGCACCTGGCGAAGTTCCTCCCGCTTCGTCAACTCTGTTCCAGTGCCGAGCGATTCGATATGCTTGGATCGCTCGGCATTTTGCTGCGCCAACTGATTGTTTCCTGGATGTCTGCAGAGTGATGAAATGGCTTCTGAATCATTGCCTCAACTGACTGATTCCACTTGTGGATCCGGACTGACTTCGGTCCCGGTTTTCAATTGCGTTGTCATTCTTTCTCCAATTCCTGGCGGGACAAAGCTGGCTGGACGAATTGCGAACCTGGCAGGTATCTCTGCTGAAGGCAACACGGAGCGAGACGTACTGATTCAACTAACGAAGCGCTTCAAAGCGATCGTTCAGGAGTATTCGCAAAAGCAGCAGCCGATTCCATGGATCGATCCTCCGGAAGTTCCTGACCCCGGCGAAATGCAACGATTCATTCCGGTTCATCTCTGACCGGTTTTGGAACTCGTCGCTGGTGGACTGCGGGCTGCCCTGTTGACATCAAATCATCGTCGCGAGAAAGATTCCAGAACCGCTTCGTGCAGTTCGCGATCGATGACGTCAGCACAACGATCTCCCTTTGATGTTCGGTCGACGTTGAAGAGAACGGCCCAGCTGTAGCCATCATATCGACGAACCAGCAATGATGATGTTCCGCGAACTGATCCAGTGTGCCAGTAGTTCCTGCGCCCGGTATCGTCGACAGCTCGCACGTTCCAGCCGAGTCCATACCAGACAGCAGCCGTGGATCGATCTGTGAATGAAGGGGAGTCCAGCATCAGTTTCCGTGATTCCTCAGTCAGCAACGGAGCTTCTTCTGATTCGAGGGCATCAGCAAAACGGACCAGATCCTGAGCTGTCGAAGTCCATCCGCCGAACGAATCCATGACCTCAAGATCCCACTGACCATAGGCCGGCGCGACCATTTCAAAGGTGGACCCTTTTTTCTTCGTCGCCAATTCCCAAACCGCTGGTGCCTGACTGATTTTCTGAGTGTAGTATCGCGACTCATCGGACGCACGATCTGATAGTCGAGTTTTGCCGAGCCGTGTCTGCGTCATTCCGGCCACAGAAAGAATTCTCTTCTGAACGAACTCCTCATAGGTTTGCTCGGAGATCGCTTCAATAATTCGCCCCAGCATGCAATAGCCAACGTTACTGTAGGCGTACCGAGAGCCGGGCTCGAAATCGAGCGGCTGCTTTAACTGATATTGCAGGATGTCATTATTGCGAGCCAGCGTTTTGAGTCCCAGTTGCTGAGTCACAGTGACAAGTTGAAACACCGTGTCTTTTGATTTCTCCCGATCCCAGCCTGCCGAATGATTCAGAAGTTGTTGCACCGAAATTGTGGACCATCGAGGATCTGCTTTGAGGGTGACTTCCGTGTCGAACGAATAAGAAGGATGCTTTGCCAGAAGCGGGAGTATTTTCTCATCCAGTTTGAGCTTCCCATCCTGAACCAGCAGCAACGTCGCCACCGCAGTGATGGGTTTTGATACGCTGGCGATTCGCATGTTGGTCGCTGCCGAAATCGCTGTATTTGTGTCAACATCGGAGTATCCGAAGCCGCGAGCAAACAGCAGCTCACCGCGATAAGAGACAGCCAGAGTGGCCCCTGGGATGTTGTTCTCCTTTAGAGTGTGCCGCATGAGTTCATTGAGGGGCCGAAGATCGCTGCCGATTTCTCCGGACTCCGGAATGTCACCTGCGGGCAGAGCCAGCTTGGCCGCTGAATCGGGATCCTGAACCCAGACGGCCGAATGGCGTCGCTTTCGGTTGATCGTGGCGGTCTCATGGATCGTCATCGCAAAGCCATCGCCCTCGTATTTTTCGGAGCTGGTTTTGAAAGCCGATTCGCTGATGTTGAACTCAATCACCCATGGTTTCTGCTGAGAATTATCCACCGACGTTACGTTGTAGGTTGGCTTTCCACCGGTCAAGTTGACCTTCAGTTCTGTGATGATCTTCTGAGCCTGAGCCAGTTCATCGACGTAGAGTCCCATCTGATCGTCCGGGATGTCGGTTCGTACAACCTCCTCGGCAAAACTGATCGGCCGCTCGAAGAAGCCAGTCACCAGAACCGCCACAAGGCAGATGCAAAATCGCTTCATACTCTGGGTCATTGAGGGCTCCGGTAACTCGCCTGAAAGCAGCCAGGCGCAGGGTATCCTGAAGTTTTGGGCGAATCCACAGTGTGCGATTAACCTCCGGGGAACTTAAACGCGTCTTTGGGGTCAACCCGGGCTCAGTTCTTTGGGCGATTTACGTGATTTTTGGTTCGCGAAGGCAGGTTGACATTCCATTTCGGGCAGCGATCCGGACCCGATGAGTTCCTTCCCGGAATGCGTGCGAACCTGGTCCTGGACAGCTTTAAATGCTTCAAGTTGGAGAGACTTGTTCCTTGGTTCCGGCAGGATAGAGGCACCGGACGTTGAACTGAGGGCGATTGCCCCTATGATACTCGGTTTCTCCCGAAGTCTGTGGCCCGCTCGCTGTTGTGGCGCGGACGGATTGAATCGTGCAGTCGAAATCGCCGAGGAATGTTCCTCGGACCCCGGTTGCAAAGCCTTCTTGCAGGTGGTTGCCGTGTCCTGGTTTGAGCTTTACGTGAAGTTTTCCGAACTGCTGTTCTGGATTCAGGATGGTGCTGCGTCAGCGCCGGCTGCCGGGGCGGCTCCTGCTGCTGGGGCGGCTCCCGCTGCTGGGGCGGCTCCCGCTGGCGGTGCTGCTGAGGCTGGTCGAGTGGCGGCGGATGCTCCCAATCCCATTGCTCAGTTTGCCCCGATCCTGATTATTGGGGTGTTTTTCTACTTTATCCTTCTCCGTCCACAGCAAAAAGAGCAGCGGCGGCGGCAGGACTTTCTGAACAACCTCAAGAAAAACTCCAAGGTTGTGACGACAGGTGGTCTAATTGGGACTGTTGTGGACATTTCGTCAGACGGTCGTCAGGTAACACTTCGAGTCGATGACACAACGAGAATTCGTTTTCTCAGGTCGGCGATTCATGGCGAGCTGGATGAGAAGGCGGAAACATCCGCTACGGCAACGTAGCCCGCACAAACTCAGAAATGCCCGGGGCCGACGTTTGCAGTTTTCGGTAAGCTTGCCATCTTCAGGGCAGGCTGGAGCCCACTGTTTTCCGGTTTGTGGACCATCTCTGTGACTTGAATTGTGCTAAACCGTGACAATTCGATACATATACGCCACTTTCGGCTGATTTTTCTTTGCTCATTGCTCGGATTCGCCCGGTCAAAACCGTGAATCCTGGTCCTTGCGAATTCCCCAGGAACCCACTCTGATGTCTCAGTTGCTCCATGGATTGCTGAACCTCGCTCTTCAGGCACCCGACGCTGCTGCAGAAGTTGCCAATGCCGCGACGAAGGCGGCTGCAGAGACCGTTGAGGCGGCAACCGAAATTGTTCCGGCCGCTCAGGCGTCTGGAACGAGTCCGTTTGTATTTACGCTGTTAACACTGTTCATTCTGGTTCTGCCCTTCGTGTTAGCCTACGTTGCTGCGAAAGCACTGAAGGTTCAGGAGTGGACCGGTCGACTGGCTGTTGTCTTCTTTACTCTTGCTGTAGGGGCTTCCCCATTTCTGACTTCGTTGATGAAGGGTGAGCCGCTAGATAAGCGTTTCCGGCTTGGGATCGATCTCGCGGGTGGCACCAACATGGTGTTTCAGGTGAAGCCTGAAGGCAAGGAAGTCAACGATCAGGTCATGGACCGAATGGTGGGGGCCGTTAGCCAGCGAATCAATCGCAGTGGTACAGAAGAAGTGACCGTTCGTAAAGTGGGTCGTGACCGAATTGAAGTCATTGTGCCCGGTGAAGATCCCCAATCGGTCGATGAAATTAAGCGTCAGATTACTCGTCTGGGAAGTCTGGAGTTTTTTATCTGTGCGGACAGCACTGATCAGCAGATCGTGCGAATGGCGAACGAGCTGGATAAGTCTCAGACGATTCTTGAGATGGATGGTGAAATCGTTGCTCGCTGGATCCCGGCGTTCGAGAAGAACGGTGTTCCGAAACTGCTCGATGAATCAGTGATTCGCCGAAGCGTCCAGAAGACTCGCGAAGTTAACGGCAAGATGGAGAACTACGACACCGAGGAGTATCTTCTGCTGGTTGAACCTCCGGAAGAAAGCGTTACGGGAAAGTATCTTCGCTCGGCGATGCCGGACTTTGACCAGAACGGCGCGATTGTTGTCAGTTTTAACTTCGATCAGACCGGTGGCTATCTCTTCGGTCAATTGACGGGACGCAATGCTCCCAAGCCGGGACTGCCTCCTCGCAAGCTGGCCATTGTGCTGGACAAGAAGGTCTTCAGTGCCCCGAACATTAATGAGCAGATTACCAATCGTGGTCAGATTTCTGGTGGTGCTGGCGGGTTTACGCGATCAGAAGCGGAAGAGCTTTCAAACGTGCTGAACGCTGGTGCTCTGGAAGTGCCAATCGACCCGAAGCCTCTGAGTGAAGCGACAGTCGACCCGACTCTGGGGGCTGACGTTCGTAATAAGGGTGTGAGTGCAACGCTGATCAGCGGTCTGGCGGTCGTCATCTTTATGTTGGCCTACTATCGCTTCTCAGGGATCGTGGCCGTGATTTCTCTGATGCTGAATCTTTTGCTGACCATCGCAGCGATGGTGGCAATTAACGCGACGTTCACTCTGCCAGGTATTGCAGGTATCGTTCTGACGATCGGTATGGCGGTTGATGCGAACGTTCTGATTTATGAGCGTATGCGAGAAGAAATCGCGAAGGGCTCCAGCATTCGAATGGCCATCCAGAATGGCTTTGAGAAAGCCTTCATCACCATTTTTGACGCGAATATTACCACCTTGCTGACAGCCGTGATTCTGTTTGCGATTGGAACGGACCAGATCAAGGGTTTCGCGGTGACCCTCTTCCTTGGTCTTGCCATCAGTATGTACACCGTCCTGTTTGTTGGTCGGTTGATGTTCGACATCGCTGAAAAGCGACGCTGGTTGAAGAAGCTGAACATGAGCCAGTTGATCGGCGAAACTCGAATCGACTTCCTGAAGCACCGAGTTATGTGGTGCACGATTTCTCTTGTGGTGATTGGAGTCGGGCTGATCGCCTTCTTTATCCGAGGTGAAAAGAACTACGACATCGACTTCACCGGCGGAACGATGGTTTCATTCCAGACGACTGAGCCGCAGAAGACCGATGACGTTTCCGCTGCTCTGAAGGAGCAGTTCAAGGAGGAATTCACTTTAGAGCGACTGACTTTGGGTGCTGATAGTCAGGAAGGGATTGGCAATTACTTCAGATTACGATCCACCGAGAAGGATGATCATTCTCCGGGCGATACGGAAGCGGCCGGAAAGAAATCGGCTGAACAGCGAGTTCGCGATATGGTTTACGAATCGTTTAAGGATCACCCTGCCATCAAGCTGAGAATGGTTTCGCTGGAGTTTTCTGAAGTTGCTCCTGTCGTCATTGCCGATGGTGATGAGTCGGCTCAGGCAATTTCTCGCATGCAATTCAAAGGCGGTTCTTCTTCTGATCTGACGTTTTCTGAAGAGGTCGCATCGGGCACTGTCAACGATATGCTGGCAGCCGCTTTGGGGGCCATTAAGAAGGAGGATGGCAACGGCAAGTATCAGGTCACCGAAGGTTTATTGGGGCTTGAAGGAACGGAAGGGTCCGGTACTTCGGTTGGCGAACGCAGTGTTCGCAAATTCAACAAGCTGACAGTGCGAGTTGCTCCGGAGATTGCTGCTGACGATTTGAAATCGGCTCTGACTTCTATGCAGTCGACATTGGCGTCAACTCCACTGTTCGATGAAGTGAATACGTTCGCCTCTGCGGTCGCCAGCGAAATGAAGGAAAGTGCGTTGATCGCGATTTTGCTGAGCATCGTGGCGATCTCAGCCTATATCTGGTTCCGGTTCCAGAACGTCGTCTTCGGTTTGGCGGCTGTGGTAGCTCTGGTTCACGACGTGCTCGTGAGCCTTGGTTTTGTGGCCATGGCAAGCTGGGTTAGCGGGACTTCAATTGGCGACCTGTTCCTGATCGACGATTTCCGTATCAATCTTCCGATGATTGCCGCGTTCCTGACCCTCGTGGGTTACTCGCTGAACGACACCATCGTAATGTTTGACCGAATTCGCGAAGTCCGTGGCAAGAATCCGGCGATCACGATTTCGATGGTCAACTTGGCGTTGAACCAAACCCTGGGTCGAACAATTCTGACAGCAACCACTGTGTTTATCGTCGTTTTCATTCTGTACGCCTTTGGTGGCGCCGGGGTCCATGGATTTGCATGGTGTCTCCTGGTCGGATGTATCGCAGGGACCTATAGTTCGATTTACATCGCGAGTCCAATTCTGATCTGGGCCCTGAATCGAGTTCAGGGCACTGTGAAAGCATAGTGCGATCGTCGACGAGTGGCGAATTTTCGAAAAGTTCTCTGCTCATTCGATTGTTAAAGAAGTCCAGCCCGTTGTCGTTGAATTGGTTTTCTCGACAACGTGCTGTGATGCAACGATTAAGACTACAACGCCCGCTGACCTCAGGTCACCGGGCTTTCTTCCTTTCTGGTCCCCCTCGCTGAAGCGGAGTTATTCCCGGAATGATTGATCAATCCCCGTTGCGCTGGAGCACTGTTGACGCCGCTGAAATGTATGAAGTTCCTCGCTGGGGGAACGGTTACTTTTCGGTTGGCCCAAACGGTAACGTCCTCGTACATCCGGATCGTAATCCGGCTCGGTCCGTGGATCTGAAAGAACTCATTCAGCGACTTCAGATGCGAGGGCTGGATGTTCCGGTGTTGTTGCGATTTAACGGAATCATTCGCGATCGACTTGCCGTTCTGCACAAAGCGTTCGGCGATGCGATCAAGGAGCACGGCTACAAAGGAAACTACGCCTGTGTTTACCCGATCAAGGTGAACCAGCAGCGAGAGGTCGTTGAGAAAGTTGTCGAATACGGTCGTGAGTTCGGGTTCGGTCTCGAAGCCGGCAGTAAACCGGAACTGCTTGCTGTTGTGGCGATGACTGAAGCAGAGACGCCGATCATCTGCAACGGATTCAAGGACGCCGAGTTCATTGAAATGGCGTTGCTGGCTCAGAAAATCGGTCGGCACGTGATTCCGGTGGTGGAAAAGTACACGGAACTGGAATTGATCCTGAAGTACGCTGAAAAGCTGAACGTGCGGCCTCAGATCGGCATGCGCGTTAAGCTGGCCGCGCGAGGAGCAGGTCGATGGCAGTCATCGGGCGGATATCGTTCGAAGTTCGGTCTGCGAGCTAACGAGATTCTGATGGCTCTGGATGAACTCAAAAAGCGTGGCATGGAAGATTGTTTTACACTGCTGCATTTTCATCTGGGCAGTCAGATCACCAACATTCGGCAGGTCAAAGCCGCCCTGAACGAAGCGGCTCGAGTCTATACCGAACTGGCAGGTCGTGGTGCTGGCCTGAAATACCTGGATGTGGGTGGTGGTCTCGGAGTTGACTACGACGGTTCCCAGACGAACTTCGAATCCAGCATGAACTATACGCTGGAAGAGTATGCTCGCGACGTGGTTTACACGATCCAAACCGTGTGCGACGAAGCCAACGTGCCGCATCCGAATATCATTTCCGAAAGCGGTCGAGCGATCTCGGCGTTTCATAGCGTTCTGGTTTTCAGCGTTCTGGGTGTTTCACAACAGGGTGAGAATACTTCCGAATCCGAGCTCGCTCCACCAGACGATGCTGAACAGGCTTTGCATGACCTGTATCAGGGTTACAAAGGGCTGACTCAGCGAAACATTCTGGAAACCTACCACGATGCTCAGACAGCTATCGACACCGTGATGACTCTGTTCAACACGGGCTATGTCTCCCTGGAACAGCGATGTCTCGCCGAAAACATCTACTTCGCGTTGTGCCATAAGATTTGGCAGCTTGCAGGTTCGATGGAATACGTTCCGGAAGAGCTCGAGCGGCTTGATAAGGTTCTTTCGGACAACTACTTCTGTAACTTTTCGCTGTTCCAGTCCTGCCCGGACTCATGGGCGATCAAGCAGTTGTTTCCGGTAATGCCGATTCATCAACTCGACCAGCGTCCAACGCGGCATGCGGTTCTGAGCGATATCACGTGCGACTCCGACGGAAAGATTGACCAGTTCATTGATCGTCGTGACGTGCGTCGAACTCTGATGCTGCATGAATTCGACGGGGCTCCCTACTACCTCGGAATCTTTCTGATCGGAGCGTATCAGGAGATTCTTGGCGACCTGCACAATCTTTTTGGAGATACCAACGCGGTCCACGTGGATGTTTCTTCGACTGGCGAAGTAGTGCTCGATACAATCATAAAAGGGGAAACGGTCGCGGAGGTTCTGGACTATGTGCAGTTCCGCGGTCGCGACCTGATTAATCGTCTTCAGGCTGCTGTCGAAGTCGCCGTTCGTGAAAATCGAATCGACCACGTCCAGGCAGGCCAGTTCGTGAAGTTCTACGAAGAAGCACTCAACGGTTATACTTATCTGGAAGAACCAGACGGAGAATAACGCTGTTGTTTTAATCTACGGTGAGTCCATGCAAAGACCTCGCAGCGGCGGTGGCTGGAAAGCCATTCGATACAGCCTTCAACTCGCACAACGAGTTGGCTGGTGGAACATGTGGAAAGCCATGCGTTCCAAAAACACCTGCAAGACCTGCGCGGTCGGCATGGGCGGACAGCTCGGTGGAATGGTCAACGAAGGTGGCCATTTTCCAGAAGTCTGCAAGAAGTCCTTTCAGGCCATGGCCTCCGACATGCAGGGCGCTCTGCGGAAGGAGTTTATCGAAAGCACCAGCCTGAATCATCTGCGGGCGATGACGCCTCGACAGTTGGAAACGTCCGGTCGTATCAGCGAGCCCCTCTATCTCGCCAAAGGGGCGACGGCGTACAAAGTCACGACCTGGGATCATGCGATCTCTACACTGGTGGAACGCATGAAGGCCGCTGGCCCTGAACGCAGCTTCTTTTATGCCAGCGGTCGTGCTTCCAACGAAGCCGGTTTTCTGTTCCAGATGCTGGCTCGACTCTTCGGCACGAACTACGTTAACAACTGTTCTTATTACTGCCATCAGGCCAGCGGCGTCGGCCTGGGAATGTCGATCGGCACTGGAGCAGGCACGGTTCGTCTGGAAGATCTGGAGAAGACCGATCTCTATCTGTTGATCGGGGCGAATCCATCATCCAATCATCCGCGTCTGATGCGTTCGCTGATGGAGATTCGTCGACGTGGCGGCAAGATCATCGTGATCAATCCGATGAAGGAACTTGGGCTGACCAGCTTTCGAGTTCCCAGCGACGTACGCAGCCTGTTGTTTGGCACCGAGATCGCCAGTCAATACGTGCAGCCTCATATCGGTGGTGACCTTGCATTGCTGACGGGGATCGCGAAAGACGTCGTCGAACGTTCGGGGCATGACACAAAGTTCGTGGCCGAACACACCGAAGGCTTCGAAGACTTCCTGAAGTCGGTGCAATCAACGTCGTGGGAGGCTATTGTCGCGCAGAGCGGTGTTGATCGAGAGACGATTCGAAAGATCGCCGATCAGTACTGTCGGGCGAAGAATGTCGTGATCGGCTGGTGCATGGGGATTACTCATCACCTGCATGGAACTCGTAACGTTCACGCCATCGCCAATCTGGCACTCCTCCGCGGAATGGTGGGACGCACCAACGCGGGCCTGATGCCGATTCGCGGGCATAGCAACGTGCAGGGACTGGGAACCGTCGGTGTGACTCCGGCCTTGAAGCAGAACATGCTGGAGCGTTTCGAAAAGACTCTGGGCATCGAAGCTCCCAAGTCACCGGGCTATGACACCATGGCCTGTATGGATGCCGCGTATCTCGGCAAAATGGATTTCACCCTGCAACTGGGTGGAAATCTTTACGGCAGCAATCCTAACGCTCGCCGAGCATTCGACGCGATGCAGAAGATCAAGACGATCGTCTACATGTCGACCACGTTAAACACCGGTCATGCGTGGGGCACCGGCGAAGAGACATTCATTCTGCCCGTACTGCCGCGTGATGAAGAGCCGCAAACGACAACTCAGGAATCGATGTTCAGCTATGTGCGTCTGAGCGATGGTGGTCCGTCGCGACATCAGAATGCACGCAGCGAAGTCTCGATTCTTGCGGAAATCGGCCAGAAGATCTTTGCGGGAGATAGTCGTCTGGACTGGTCAAAGATGCAAAGCCATCAGGCCATTCGTGAATTGATTGCGGACCTGATTCCTGGCTACGAAGATCTGAAGTCCATTGGCGGAACAAAGACGGAGTTCCACGTTCCCGGTCGAGCAGTCACGGGCTACAAGTTTCCAACGGCTTCTGGTAAGGCGAAGTTCATTCCGACGGAGCTTCCGGGGAGTAATCTCTCCAGTGGTCAACTGCGACTGATGACCATGCGTTCGGAAGGACAATTCAACAGCGTCGTTTATGACGAAGAAGATCTGTATCGAGGTCAGGAGCGTCGCGATGTCGTGTTGATGAATCGCGATGATATCGGTCGCCTTGGGTTCAAACCGGAACAGCGAGTTCGCATTCGCAGTGAAGCGGGCGAGATGCGATATATTCTTGTTCGCGAGTTCGACATCCGAGCCGGCAACGTCGCGATGTATTATCCCGAATCGAATGTGCTGGTTCCATCAGCGGTGGACCCGCTGTCAAAGACTCCGGCCTTCAAGTCGATCGCCGTGACGCTGGACGCTGAACCTGATTAATTTCCCTGCGCCGGTGTTATGCGAAGAAAACTTCGCCACGGATTTTACGTCCGTGGTTCACAGGCTTTTGCACTACCCATGTCGCCCCCGAAAATGACAACCGAAGTAGTGCGAAGGCCTTGATTCACCGGGGTAAACCCGGTGGCGAAAGTTTTTTCACTTGTTCGCAGTCTACTCACAAACAAAGAGCATCATGAAAGCTGTTCGATTTGCAACTCCTGGATCTCCCTGTGAGGTCTTGACGACTGAAGCCATCGAGAAGCCTCGTCCGGCCTACGGTGAAGTTCTTGTCCGTATGCTGGCAGCTCCGGTGAATCCATCGGACCTGATGTTTATTCGGGGTCACTACACAATTCCTGCTCAATGTCCCGCCACGCCGGGATTCGAGGGAGTTGGCATCGTGGAAGACTCGGGCGGTGGTCTGAAGGGCCGTTTGTTTCGCGGAAAACGCGTCGTTGTTTTGAACAAAAAAGGCGGCAACTGGGCCGAGTATGCTGTCGTTCCAGCGGGCCAGGTGATTCCTGTGAGTGGAAGTCTGTCGTTGGAACAGGCGGCCACATTTTTTGTGAATCCTGCGACAGCCTGGGTGATGACTCGCGAAGTGCTGAAGGTCCCGCAGGGAGCCTGGCTATTGCAGACCGCCGCTGGCTCCGCACTGGGTCGGATGATTATTCGTCTCGGCAAACACTGCGGCTTTCGAACGCTGAACGTGGTTCGTCGCTCATCGACTGCCGAAGAACTGCGTCGCCTTGGTGCCGATCATGTGATCGCCTTCGATGATTCGGCTAATCCCACCACGCTGACTGAACAAATCCAGGCTGTCGTGGGACCTGAAGGACTGAAGTATGCCGTCGATGCCGTTGGTGGTGAAACGGGCTCGGCGGTAGTACGCAGTCTCGGTCTAAATGGGCGTATGCTGGCGTTTGGGACATTGAGCGGACAGCCTCTGCAGTTTTCTCCACGCACGCTGATGACAGTGGAAAGCCGCGTTGAAGGTTTCTGGCTGGGCAACTTTATGAACAAGACCAGTCTGCTGTTTAAGCTCGGGCTCGTTCGAAAACTCACGAACCTGATTCAGTCCGGAGTTCTGAACTCAGAAATCTCGCAAAGGTTTTCGCTGAATGAAGTCTGTCAGGCCGTGATATCGGCGGAAGACTCCTCAAAGCTCGGCAAGACGCTGCTGAAGATCGGCGAATGATCGTGTCACCATCACTGCGGCCGATGCTTCACGATGTCGGCTTTGCTTTCGATCAGTCTTGCAACGGCCAGCAACGTCGCTTCGTCGTATAGGCCTGATGTCAGCGTACAGCACAGCGGTCGTGGCTGAGGCTTCACGTCGGCCAGCATGACAGGTAGTGTCATGCAGGGATGGCCCGTCAGATTGGCGATGCCCAAATCATCTCCGCCGATATAAAGATCGACCGATGCGAATACGCGAGCCATCTGTTTCATCAGTTCGAATCTTGCTCGCGAGGCCTGCAGATAATCGACGGCCGAAACAAAATGGGATGCTCGAAAGATATCGCCCCACGAATTCAGGCCGTCAGTGTTTCCTGTTCGAGTCAACGGCTGAAAAATGCAGGCGGCTTCAACATCCAGCATGCTGCTCAACGGTGAATCCGGAATGCTGCGTGGAAGTTCAATTTCGACAATGGTGGCTCCAGACTCCATGAGAATATCAAGGGCCACCTGATCGGGTGGTGACGTCTCGCAATTGGTGACTCGACCAATTCGCAGTTTGGAAAGGTCAGCTTTCACCGGCCAGTGATACCAGCGATCGACTGTCGTCGGGTCCGCATCATCGCGACCATGAATCGCGGCCAGAACGGTGCCACAGTCATCGGCCGTACGTGCCATCGGCCCGATCTTGTCCATCGTCCAGGACAACGCCATGCATCCTGCACGTGAGACGCGGCCAAAGGTGGGACGCAGACCAACGATACCGCAGCGGCGGCCCGGAGAAATAATACTTCCCAGCGTTTCACTGCCGATGGCAAACGGCACCAGCCCTGCAGCAACGGCTGATGCAGACCCCGCTGACGAACCACTGGAACCTTGTTCGAGATTCCACGGATTCTTCGTTTGTCCATTGAACCACTTGTCGCCCATCGCCAAAGCTCCCAGCGACAGCTTCGCCACCAGGACCGCTCCTGCTTCGTCCAGTCGCTGAGCAACGCGGGCATCATTCGCAAACTGCTGCTCTCGAAACTGCGGCGCGCCCCACGTTGTGGGATAGCCGGTGACGGAAATCAGGTCTTTGGCTCCCCACGGAATTCCATGCAGAGGACCACGATCGTGTCCGGACGCCAGTTCTTTGTCGGCTCGCTCGGCCTGCTTCATGGCGAGATCAGTGGTCAGAGTAACCACGCAATTGAGCGTTGCATTTTTCTCCTCCAGAATCTTCAGACAGTGCTCGGCCAGTTGAACAGCAGTAAGCTGTTTGGCTCGCAGGCGGCTTCCCAACTCACGAATCGTCAGAAATGAAAGATCGCCGGACAATGCGGAATTTGTATCCTCAGATGCGACCTTTACGGAGCTCTCGTCGACGCCATCCTGTAACCATGATGGCATCGCTGAGGCACGCACTTTGACAGCAGGATCAGCCATCTCAGGGTCAAACCGGAACGATGGCAATGAATCGTACTGAATCGGAATCTTCTGAAGCTGCTCGGCATCGTCTCGAACACCGTTGAGCCGTCCTGCCAGAGCAGTTCGCTGCTCGTCGGTCAACGTGATGCCAGCCACCCATTCAGCGTGAGTGATCTGTTCCAGGCTCAGCCCGGCTTGTTTGGCGACTTCATCCGACAGTGCTCGCTGGAACGTGGCGGTGCCGATACCAATCAGGCTGAGTGTTTCCAGAACACGACGACGATCAACTCGGGACATCTTTAAGTCTCGCTGTTGGAATTTGGATTGGCTGCTGCTGAGGTGGCTTGTACCGTCGAGATGTCGGTTCCGCAATTCGCAGAACGGTGAAGTAACGGGTGAAAGGATCCCGTCGGCGGAGCGACGGGTGTACCGTACACCCGCCGCTCCGTCGGCGGGATTCCTATCGTCTTGGGCATTCATTTGTCCGTTCGCTCGTTTCCGGCAACAGACGCAGCTAGATTAACCAGCCTGCGATGACCGAAACATTCCCGCCAACGTAGCCAACGGAGTAAAAGAAATGCGTTCTCTGCTGATGATGTTGATGTTTGCGTTGGTACTGTCGGCGAAAGTCGACGCGTTCCAGGATGTTGATCTGGGGACGGTGACAGAGAAGCATCAGATGATCCCGATGCGTGATGGGAAACATCTGTCCGCATATCTCTACTTTCCGCAAGGTGAGGGGCCGTGGCCGGCATTGTTTGAGCAGCGATATGCCGACATCAGCGGCGCGGGAACTCGCAAGGCCGCGGCACGACTGGCCGAGGCAGGCTATGTCGTCGCGATGGTGAATTATCGAGGTACGCATAAATCCGAAGGAACATGGGTTGGTTATCGAGCCCTCGGCTGGGGCGAACTGAAAGATGGGTACGACACGTGCGAATGGCTGGGAACTCAACCGTGGAGTACCGGCAAGGTCGGTACGTTCGGTAGTTCGCAAGCTGGCTATGCTCAGAACTTTCTCGCGATTACTCAGCCGCCCCATCTGACGGCACAGTACATGGTCGATACAGGACTCAGCCTCTTTCATGAAGGTTATCGCATCGGCGGTACCAATCGTCCGGCTCGCTTTAAATCGCTGGCGGGCAACTGTCGCAATCCTGAAGACAACGATCGGCTGCTTCAGGAATGGCTGATGCATCCGAACTACGATGACTACTGGAAGGACGAGGACTGTTCGTTGCACTTTGCAAAGATGAACGTGCCATGTTTCACGATCGGAAGCTGGTACGACTTTATGAATCAGGGATCCATCGCCAGCTTTCAGGGGCGGCAACATCAGGGCGGAGACAACTCGCGTGGCAAGCAACAACTGATTATCGGGCCCTGGCTCCACGGACGGCTCAACAAAGGATTCAAAGTCGCCGAGCTCACGTATCCCGAAGATGCGGCATGGCCCGAATATGAGCACATGATTCGCTGGTTCGATTTCTGGTTGAAGGGCAAAGCCACGGGCGTCGACAAAGAACCGGCCGTGCGATATTACGTAATGGGAGCTGTCGGAGAAGAAGGTGCTCCGGGCAATGTCTGGCGAACGGCCGATGACTTTCCTCCGCCAGCGAACAGCGTTTCGATGTTTCTGGCAGCCGACGGACTATTAACTCCAAAGGCTCCGACGAATGAAGCTGGTTCCACCATTTTGATCAGTGATCCTCGTCATCCGATGGAGATCCCCGGCACATCATTCCCAGGAGCGGCTGATGCCAGCGCCTTCGAAAAGCAGGCTGAAGTGCGGACGTTTACGACGCCGGTTATTGAATCGCCGATTGAGTGGACCGGACGAATTCGCGCAGAGCTGTTGATGTCCTCAACGGCTCCGGATACTGATGTGATTGTTCGTGTTTCTGACGTCTACCCGGATGGCCGATCGATCCTGGTTGTGGATTATCCGCAGCGTCTGCGTTATCGAGACGGCTTTGATCATGAGGTGATGCTGAAGCCCGGCGAAGTAGCCAAAGTGGCGTTTGACGTGGGTTGGATCAGCCAGATCTTCAACAAGGGCCATCGAATTCGAGTCACCGTAGCCAGCACCGGTGCGCCGCTGTATGAGCCAAATCCTCAAAACGGCAAACCAGCAACGATTGAGTTTCCCGAGGATGCCGCGACAGCGACAAACACGATTTATCACAACACAAAGTATCAGTCGCGAATTATTGCCCCCGTGATGGCCGAATCTGCCACCGAGTAATACGGCTCAGCGGCTTCTGAACCTCTCACAACTTGCCTTGGCGTTGTGCCAGTGAACTTCGTAAAGGATTCTCTGATGTCGAGTGTACTGCGACTTCTTTCGTTGATCTCTTTAACAATCATAATGGCGACCGTCGTAGCCTCGGCAGAAGACAAGTTGATTCTCAACACGCGGTCGCGCACAGAAGTTGAACGAGGAACCAATCGCTGGCACTCGGTAACAAAGTCCACCGAATGGATGTCCTCACAAACCTGCATTGTGGTCTGCGACATGTGGGATGACCACTGGTGCAAACAGTCGGCTGCGCGAGTGGGTGAGATGGCTCCGCGGATGAATGAAGTGATCAAGGCGGCGCGTGCGAAGGGCGTGTTTATCATTCACTGCCCCAGCGATACGATGGATTTTTACAAAGACACTCCGCAGCGTAAGTTGGCTCAGGCGGCTCCTGTCGTAAAGACCGATATTCCGCTGGAACGCTGGGTGTATCTCGACAAAACTCGTGAGGGCGAGAAACTTCCGATTGATGATTCGGACGGCGGATGCGACTGTGATCCGCCAGTGAAGAACTATCGAGCGTGGAGCCGGCAGCATCCAGCCATTGAAATCGCGGACAACGACGCAATCACCGACAGCGCAGAAGCGTATTATCTGATGAAGCAACGCGGGATTCAAAACGTGATCGTGATGGGAGTTCACACCAATATGTGTGTTCTCGGACGACCGTTTTCGATTCGCCAGATGGTTCGGCAGGGCCAAAACGTTGTGCTGATGCGAGACATGACGGACACCATGTACAACCCGGCGAAAGCTCCGTTTGTGTCTCATTTTACGGGCAATGATCTGATCGCCGAACACATCGAACAGTACTGGTGCCCGACAGTGACCAGCACGGATCTTGTCGGCGGTGAGCCGTTCCGGTTCAAGGACGATCAGCGAAAGCACATGGCCATTCTGATGTCTGAACCGGAGTACAAGACGGAGCTTTCACTGACCGAGTTTGCTAGTACTGAACTGGGCAAAGATTTCAAGGTCAGCCTGGTTTATGGCGATGCTCAGGACGGCAGTATTCTTCCCGGGCTGGATGTGCTGAAGTCCGCGGATATCGCGTTGTTCAGCGTTCGACGGCGAACATTATTGCCGGAGCAAATGGAGGTTGTGCGTGAGTTCATCGCGGCCGGAAAGCCGGTCGTGGGCATTCGCACGGCCAATCATTCGTTTTGTCTGCGTGACAAGCCAGCGCCGGAAGGCCGGACAGATTGGAAAGAATTTGACAGAGATGTGATCGGCGGCAGCTACACCAATCATCACGGAGCTGGCCCGGAAACAACCATTACCTTGGCTGAAGGTACTTCAGTTGACATGGGAATTCTGGCGGGAGTCAACCTGAAAGAGCTGATTGGTAAAGGATCGCTGTATCAGGTCAGTCCGCTGCAGTCATCCGCGAAACCACTGCTGATCGGTACAATTCCAGACAAGCCTGCTGAACCCATCGCGTGGCTGAACAAGCGAGCGGACGGCGGGATGACGTTTTATACATCGTTGGGGCATGTTGGTGATTTCCAGCAGCCTGCATTTCGAAAACTGCTGAAGAACGCCTGTCTGGTGCTCAGTCAGTCACCGTAAAGAGTCGCTGTCGCATAATCGATCAGCCGGAACGGGTTATGCCACTTACGCTTTTGCAGATTCTATGGAGATCTCTGATGTTGCTTTCGCGCTCTCGCGTGTTGTCCGTTCTGCTGATGAGTTCCGTTCTGGCTTCGTTTGGCTGCGATGAAGGAGCAGGTCCAGCTGGGACTGCAGACGCTGATGATCATGGGGATCATGCTCATGGGGAAGGCGCAGAGCATGCCCACGACAAACATGCCCATCCCACAGAGGGGCCGCATCACGGCAAGTTGGTTGAGCTGGGGAACGAAAGCTACCACGCGGAAGTCGTGCATGATGACGAAGCCGGTGCGCTCATGGTCTATTTGCTGGATTCAGCCGCAAAGAACGCGGTTTACTCGGAAGCTTCCGAGATTGTGATCAGTATCAGGAAGGGTGATCAGCCGCTTCAGTTCAAGCTTGGCGGGCTGAAGAAAGATGGCCAGCCTGAAGGCAAGTTTTCGGAGTATTCGCTGGTCGAGCCGGAGTTGCTAAAAGCCCTTCATGACAAAGCTTCAACAGCAAAGTTGTCCGTCACAATAGATGGCAAACCGTACAGTGGCGACGTTTCACATGACGACCACGCCGCACATGATCATGCTCACTAAGAGTGGTTGCTTATGCGACAAATGGTCGTTAAGCATGTGACTTTATCGTGTTCGAAATGGCTTTCGCAGCACGCTGAATTTCTGGTGCATGCTCTGGATTGTGATGAGCAGAATCGCTCCATGGCATGCATTCCGGCGGCGCCGGGCTGTCAAGCCACTGTGCGATACAGAAGCCCGGCCGAAATTCGTAACTCCACTCCTTAAGTGATTCCGACGACGCATTCACTTTTGATTCGCGTGGACACGCTGTACCATCCTTGCAGCGATTGCTTTGGCGTCAAAGCGCAGAGGTGTCTGTTCGGGAGGGTGTCAGTGATGTCTCAGAAGAAGATTGCTCGCCGTGGATTTTTGGCTCAGTCGGCCGTTGCCGCTTCAACCGCGTTTGCAGCCCCGGCGATTGTGCGAGCCTCAACACTGGAGAAAGAGTTCCATGTGGCCGCCATTGGCGTGAACGGCATGGGTTGGGCGGATCTGTCCAGTGTTGGCAAACATGCAAAAGTCAAATTCGTCGGCTTCTGTGATATCGATGCGGGCCGATTCGACAAAGTTGACAAGGAATTCCCCGGGGTTCCTCATTACGCGGACTATCGCAAATGTCTGTCTGAACTGGGCGATAAGGTTGATGGAGTGATTGTTTCAACTCCCGATCACATGCATGCTCCGATTGCCATGATGGCGATGAAAATGGGCAAGCACGTCTATTGTCAGAAGCCGTTGACTCATACGGTCTGGGAATCTCGCCAGATGCGTTTGATGGCCGAGAAGATGGGCGTCACTACGCAAATGGGCAATCAGATTCATTCGGCTGCGGAATATCGTCTGGGCGTTAAGTTGATCCAGACGGGAGCGATTGGCAAGGTTAAGGAAGTTCATTCATGGGTTGGTGTTTCGGGGCGACAGTACAATAATCGCACGGACCGCCCCGCTTCGTCTCCGGTACCGGCTGGCGTGGATTGGGATCTGTGGTTGGGTGCAGCCGCCGAGCGACCATTTGCCGCTGATGTTTATCATCCATTCAAGTGGCGTGACTGGCAGGATTTCGGTTCCGGCGGATTGGGCGACTTTGGCTGTCACGTTCTGGATCCTGTATTCACTGCGTTGGGCATGACAGCGCCAACTTCGATTCTGGGCGAAAACGCCGGAACGACATCGGAAGTCTGGCCGGGCCCCGAAACTCTGTACTATGAATTTCCAGGCAACGATCGTACGTTTGGTGCGACGATTAAAGTTACCTGGCGAGATGGAGGTCTGAAGCCACCTCGTGATCTGGCTCAACTGCCCGAGGGTGTTGAGCTGCCGCCAGCCGGTTCGATTTTCATTGGAGAGGGCGGCGTTATGGTATTGCCTCACGTTGGCAAGCCCGGCCTGTATCCGCAGGAGAAATTCTCTGGTTACAAGATGCCGGAAGTGACCGGTGCAAACCATTGGCATGACTGGGTCGACGCGTCAATGGCCGGGACGAAAACTACGGATGGCTTCGATTACGCGGGCCCACTGTCAGAAACAGTGCAGTTGGGCAACGTGGCGGCTCGCCTTCCAGGTCAGAAGCTGGACTGGGATTCTGCCGCGATGAAATTTACCAATGTGGAAGCCGCCAACAAGATGCTGACCAAATCGTATCGCAAGGGCTTCGAAGTCGAAGCTGTGGGTTGATTTCTTTTCTTTCTACATCAGGGTTCCTGTTCATGGGTCTTCGAGTTGGTGTGAACGGTGCGGGTGGTCGCATGGGGCAGCGTGTTGTCGCGCTGACGATGAAGGATTCTGAGCTCACTCTTGCTGCGGCGTTGGAATGGTCCGGCAGCAATGTCATTGGACGCGATGCCGGAGAAGTGGCCGGGGCCGGAAAGTCCGGAGTTCTGATTACATCAGAATTGGGCAACCCTGTGGATGTTGTCATCGACTTCTCGACACCAGCCGGCCTGGAAGCGATTGTGCGAACCTGCGAATCACGTCGAATTCCACTTGTGGTTGCTACGACTGGAATCACCAGGGAGCAGCGAGAGATGGTGATGTCGGCTGCTCAGACGACACCGATCGTGATGGCCCCCAGCATGAGCATGGCGGTCAATGTTGTCATGAAGCTTGTGTCGGAAGCGGCGCGAGTTTTGCGGAACAATGCCGACGGCGTGGATGTGGAGATTATTGAGCGTCATCATCGATTCAAAGAGGACGCGCCCAGCGGGACAGCTCTGCAGTTTGGGCGCATTGTGGCCGAGCAGATGGGACAGGAAAATCATGTTCACGGTCGCGATGGTCGAGTTGGCCAGCGCCCGCTGAATGAGATTGGTTACCACGCCGTTCGAACCGGCGACAATGTCGGTGAGCATACAATCGTGTTCGGCATGATGGGCGAAACGATCGACCTTACGGTGCGTGGCCATACCCGAGACAGCTACGCCTACGGAGCTCTCGCCGCAGCCAAATACGTTGTACAAAAAGGCGCGGGGATTTATTCGATGGCGGATGTGCTTGGTTTGTAGAGCCGACGTTTTCGCACACCAATTGTGTTAAATGTGGTGTGTCAGTTTTTTGCAGGGTGGGACCAGCGAAGCGCCGGCCCACCCTTTTGTCTTTCTCTGATCCGAAACCGTTCTAGAATTCCTCTTCGCTGTCGTTCTCGTCGTCGGAGAACTCGCCGAGACCTTCTTCATCATCGCCGACCGGATAGCGGGCTCCCTGCCAAACCGGACCAGTGGCATCTGTGTAAGATTCTTCGCTTTCCAGAACCTCCTGCACAGTCGCTTCAAGTGAGCAGCACATGGCCTGATACTTCAACGCCGTTTCTCTTGCTTCGTCCTCCGACTGAGCCAGAATGGCCCACTCGGTCACGTACTGCGTCCAGCCCTGTTGATCACTTAGACGATCCGGATCCATATCCCATGTCTCATCCAGCGGCTGGTGAATGAGGCAGCGATAGAGCCGAACGTTCTCTACGGGCTTCGCATCGCCGGATTCTCGTTGCCATTGAAACCAGACTTCCGGCATCAGCCCGGAACGCAGCAGTCGAGCTTCGATACGGGCCACCAGGGCCTGATCCTTCATCACTTCGTCTGCAACAACGGCAAGGCGCTGCATCAGTTCCATCAAACCAGTCGACGACAGGAAATCGATTTCTGAGAACGGAGTTTCCATCGCAACATCCAGATGCGGATGTGCTCCGGTGACGTCGCCCAGTCGAATTTTGGAGACAGCTCGCATGAGTTCAAGATGCCAGCCGGTGGATTCTGCCAGCTTCTCTTCGCGATCCAGTGACTCCAGCGCCTTTGTATATTCGCCCTGTTCGTAATAACACACGCCGCGATAGTAATTCGTCCAGAGATTCTCACCGGCCAGTTGCTCGAACTTTTCCAGATAGGTCAGCGTGGCGTCATACTGCTTTAGTCGGAACGCAAGCATCGCCGCATCGAAGGCCACCTGAGCATCGTCACTGCCTTCACGGAGGCAAACATCCAGGACGTTCAAAGCATCGCGAGGTCGATCCGTGTTGTTGTAGAGATCCGCCAGCCGACGCACGATATTGCCGTCGGTACGATCCAGCCGGAAGGCTCGCGCGAAGCAGCGTTCGGCTTCTCCGTTGTTATCCTGATTGGCGAAATGGTTGCCTGCTCGCAGAAAGTTGCGAGCCTTCGTCGGGTCAAGTTCCATCGACTTGCGAAACAACTGTTCCGTGCGTTCCGGCGTGATCTTTTCGGCCATCGCTGTGTTGCCGGAGTTCCGCAGTTCATCGCCCAGCGTGCCGAGCAACGAAAGCACCACGGAGTTCTCCCGATGCGACGCCGCCAGCGCGTTAGCCCACTTCCAGACCTCTTCGCCGTCGTCGCCCGAACCAACCAGGTAACCCATCAGATGGAGCACTCCGGCGGTGTCGTCCTTGTGAGAGACGACCGTTGAATCCAGAGACAGGACATCAGCTCGCAGAGCATCAAACTTCTCGTCGGATGGATCCTGCATCAGGTCCGTCATGCGTTCTCGAAGTTCGGCAATCGTCGAAGCCAGCGGCGACGGGGGCTCGGCTGGAGTTTCCTCCGATTCGCCGATGTCATTGGCAGCGGCCGCAGTCGCGGAAATATCGTCAGTCGTTGCTGAACCCCCAGTGATTGTCGTGTCTTTAGCGTTGCGGCGAATGGGTGCCGCGATGGCCAGCGGCGAAGGCTCATCGCTGTCCATCAGATGTTCCAGTCGACGCAGCGTCAGATAGTCGTTGGCCGTGCGAGCCCTTTGTTCCAATTGCTTCGCCAAAGCGTCGGCCTGCTTTTGCTGTCCGGCCAGACGCTTCAAAGCGATTAAGCGCAGACGAGTCTCAAACCACAAATGAGTGCCGTTACATTTCTGCAGACGCTGATCCCACTTGGTCAGCAATTGAGCAGCCTCATCCCATTTCTGATCTCGCACCATCTGCAGCGCGGTGTTGAGATCCATGGCATTTTCGAAGACCGGGCATTCTTCGGCCGATGGCATATCTGCAAACGCAGGATCTGTTGTCATCAGAGGTTCAAGCCCGGCGGCCAGACGAATGGAGTCGCGAACCAGCAGCGTGCGAATGCGACCTTCGTACTTCAGCGAGACGGCTTCGCCATCGGTAAACTCCAGAGCTTTGTCGATCGTTGCCAGAGCTTCGTCGAATCGACCCTGCATGGCTTCCAGCCAGGCCAGCTTTGTCGACGCCAGCCAGCGCCGGTCACCTCGGTCTGACCAGCCGCTTTCTTGTTCCATCACGAGGCGGCATTGATGACCGGCAATATCCGGATCATCGGCCGCCAGATAAACGTCGCAGGCATATTCGCGAAAACAACTGACACAGCCCGTCTTCCCGGTGCGGCGACAGATCTGAATGCCGTCGGCAATACACGCGTGCATGCCTTCGGAGTTGTACCCTTCCAGTTGGCCTGTCGCTTCGGCCAGATTTTCGTAAGCGCAGGAACTCATTGAATAAACAAGATACTCGTACTGGTCACGAGGAAAATCGGACTGAATCTGCCGCAATTGTTCTTCATCCTCCAGCAATGCGATCAGTTCCACGGCTCGCTCACGCATGGTTTGGAAGTCGAGCAGGTACTGGGCCTGGTCCATCTGGAAGAACGTGCCCATGACATAAGCCTGAGCGCGATGCTCCGTGCGACCTCGGCGACGCAGTTCACCGTAAAGACGCGAGGAACTGGCGAATCGACATTGAGGAATCAGTTCGCCCGCTTTTTCCTGAAGATCGCGAAGTTGCTGGTCAATTTCTGATTCGTTACCGGGAGCCGACATGAACGATTTTCCGAATGAGACAGGGCAGCGACAGATCGGTCGCCACAGGAATCAAGAGTCAGACAGTAGATTTGAAAGGGAAGGAGATTATCGATGACGTCAGGGGGCTGTGTACAGCGTCACGCCAGGCAAAGATGTTGAACCGGAGTACGCTTGCGAAATTGGAGACGTTGGTCACGATTCGCACTCCTTCAATTTTTACTCTGTGAACTACGGACGAAATATCATGACGACATTGGCTGGGCAAAAATTTCTGTGCTTTGTTGGTGACGATTACGAAGATCTGGAAGTGTGGTATCCGAAGCTGCGACTGATCGAAGCCAGGGCCGTGTTTCATCTGGCCGGTCAGGAAGCCGGGAAGAAGTATATTGGCAAGAACGGCTATCCCTGCGTGTCTGACATTCTGATCAAAGGGATTGATGTCGCCACCTACGATGGACTTATCTGTGCCGGCGGCTGGATGCCTGACAAGTTGCGACGAGACCCGGAAGTGCTGCGGATTACTCGTGAGTTTGCTCAGGCTGGAAAACTGGTCGCCGCAATCTGCCATGGCGGCTGGATGCCAATTTCTGCCGGCGTTTACAAAGGTGTCAAAGTCACCGGTTCGCCGGGAATCAAAGATGACCTCGTGAATGCCGGAGCGATTTTTGAAGACGCGTCGGTTGTCGTCGATCGCCATTTCGTCAGTAGCCGTAAACCGGATGATCTGCCGGATTTCTGCCAAGCGATTTTGAAGGTCTGCGGCAAGACATAAATCACGCAAACGGTCTACGGAACAGTCCCGAATAAAATACGGTTTTTACTGAGACGAGAAATCATAACCCGAAACGTCAGTGAGGGATTTCTCAACAAGACTCTCATCCCTCGCTTACGCCTCGAGTTGTGGGAACTTATTTCGGGACTGGGTCTATGGAATTAGACTGCCACCTTGCCCGCTTTCGTTTAACGGCAAGCCGGAGGCGTCGGTGCTCGATCTCGCCGACGCCTCCGGCTTGCCGTTAACTGATGTAGTTCCCACCTCGCAAACTGATCTCGACTGAAAGACACACCACCATGCGAGTTCCTGCTTTCCTGACGATGCTGCTCTTTCTTTCTGCAGCGGTCGCCTCTGCGAATGAGCCACGCCCCAACGTGCTGTTCGTGCTGTGTGATGATCTTCGCCCGGATGCTCTGGGCTGCTACGGATCGAAACATGTTCGCACGCCGAACATTGATCGACTGGCGCAACGAGGCGTGCGGTTTGAAAAAGCGTTCTGCACGACTTCGTTGTGTTCGCCCAGTCGAGCCAGCATTTTGACCGGCTTGTATGCTCACCGGCACGGCGTACGAGATAACTTTTCCGAACTGCCAGCAACGTTGCCGCACTGGCCTGGCCAGTTGCAAAAGGAAGGTTACTCAACCGCCTACATGGGCAAGTGGCATATGGGAGAAAACAACGACGAGCCGCGTCCCGGCTTCGACTGGTTTGTCACTCACAAAGGTCAGGGCAAGTATTTCGACACCGAGTGGAACGTCAACGGACAGTGCCGGGAGACTCCCAAAGGTTATTACACTCACGTCGTGACAGACTATGCGATCGACTGGCTAAAGCAGCAAAGCTCGGAGAAGCCGTGGGCTCTTTGCATTGGCCAGAAAGCTCCGCATTCGTTTTACTTCCCCGAAGAGAAATATGCTCATGCCTTCGATGACGTCAAAGTGCCGTACCCGGCCAGTGCGTTTGATCTGAAGGACAAGCCCGAGTGGATCAGTCAGCGACTGAGGACGTGGCACGGGATCTATGGACCACTATTCGAATGGCGGAAGAAGTTCCCTGACGATCGCCCTGAGGCTGTCAAAGATTTTGAAAACATGGTGCATGCTTATTGGGGCACGGTACTGAGCGTCGATGACAGCGTCGGACGACTTGTGTCGCACCTGGAATCAACCGGTCAGTTGCAGAACACGGTCATCGTGTTCATGGGCGACAATGGTCTGCTGGAAGGTGAACATGGCATGGTGGATAAACGCACGATGCATGAGCCCAGCATTCGCATTCCGATCGTTGCCTGTGGTCCCGGGTTACCTCAGGGACAGGTCGAGCAATCGCAAACTCTGACGATGGATATTGCACCAAGTCTGCTGCAGCTTTGCGGCGCTCCATCACTGGAGAAAATCCAGGGACGTTCGTGGGTACCGCTGGTCAATGACGGCGATCCAAATTGGCGCAAGGCGTGGTTTTACGAGTACAACTATGAGAAGCAGTTTCCTTACACGCCGAACGTACGAGGTATCCGGACGGATGACTGGAAGTTCATTCGATATCCTCACGGCGACGGTTCCAAAGATCGCCACAAGGCCGAGTTGTATAACCTGAGAGACGATCCTTTGGAGTTGCGAAATCTCGCAGGCCAGCCTGAGCATAAGGTGACTCAGCAGAAGCTGGCTCAGGAGTTGACCGACCTGCTGGCGGCGGAAGGTTTGACGGCCGAGACCGACAAGATGCCACTTGATCAGGGCATCAAGGCAGAACTGCCCGATCAGAAGATTCGGTAGCAGTATCGATCTACGTTGAGTTTTCACATCACCGTTTACCGCCCAGCCGGAGGCGCCGGCTTACACACAGGACGGCGCCTCCGGCTGGGCGGTAAACGGATGAATGGATCGGGCACGCGTTCTTCGTTCAAACCACTTCATGCAGCGGTTTGCTGCCGGGGTCGACGAGATACTGTGGTACGCCGGAGAGATCGAAGACGCGCGTGTTCTGAGCATCGATGTCGGCACAGTGATACAGTGTTGCGAAGACTTCCTGGAATGTCACGGGGCGCAGTTGAGGTTGCTCACCGTAGCGATTGGTAGAACCTACGGCCTGACCTGTTCGCATTCCGCCGCCAGCCAGGACAGCCGTATTCGCCTGCGGCCAGTGATCGCGACTGTTGTTTGTGTTGATCTTCGGAGTGCGTCCGAATTCTCCCCAGACGACAATCGAAACATCGCGATCCAGACCTCGTTCGTGCAAATCTGTGACGAGTGCCGCAAGACCCTCATCCAGTCGCGGGCATTCTTCGCGGCACTTCGGATAATTCATGCCGTCCGGACCATGCCAGTCCCAGCGGCTGAAGTTCAAAGACACAAACCTGGCTCCGGCTTCGACAAGCCGTCGAGCCAAACAGAGATTCTCCACCATCGGCGGCGCGCCGTCGCGCTGGAAGGCTTCGCTGCTTTGACCGTAACGAGCGACGATGCGTGGATCCTCTTTCGTCAGATCCAGTGCGTCGATCAGCCTGGAAGTGGTCAGAATTCCCATGGCCTGCTGTGTGTAGACGTCCAGACTTTCCATCTGACCTCGTTGATCGGCATCGCGACGGAAGCGATCGAGCGATTTCATCAGGGTGGTACGATCCTGAAGTTTGTCCAGAGTGATCCCGTTCAGCATCATGTTGTCGGGACGACTGCGAGCTTCTCTTCCGACCAGATTGAACGGCGAATGGGCCACTCCCAGAAAGCCGCCCGTTCCGGCTTCACCCCATGTTCGATTGCCGGTGTTGTACATCAGCGCCACGTTGGCCGGGATCGCAGGAGTTACCTGGCCCTTCATCTTCGAGACCCAGGCACCGCCGGACGGCCAGCCACCGGGAGGTTGACGAGCCCCTTTGCGGCGGCCGGTCATACACTGATACGCATCGTGAGCACCATCGGAGTCAGCGAGTGATCGAACAAGCACGAACTTGTCCATCATCGCCGCCATCTTCGGAAACATCTCACTGACGAAGATGCCCGGAACCTTTGTTGCGATTGCAGAGAACTCGCCGCGGATCTCGCGAGGAGCATCCGGCTTGGGATCCCACATATCAAGATGCGGCGGTCCGCCAGGCAAATAGATGTTGATGATTGCTTTGTGGGATCGCCCAGTGTTGGCTTCTTCTTCAGCCTGCAAGGTGTTTCTCAGGCTGATGCCGCCCATGGCCATGCCGCCGATGGTTAAAAAATCGCGGCGGGAGGTCCCGTCACAAAAGCCACGGCGTGAGGAGTTCTTTCGCCCTAAGATCGTGAGCATGCGAAAAGTCCTGATTGAAGAGTGAGGCGGGGCGATCAAATTCGAGGCGGGAATTCAGGCGATGTCAGGACGTTAAAATCAGTCCGGACAGCCTGAATCAATGCACCAGCTTAACGAGGTCGACCGATGATGGTCAAGAACTGCAGGAAATACTCGGGCCGGATCGCAAAATCCAGTGCCAAAAGGACCGGCCGACGGGATTGATCCGGCTGGCTTCCGCGACAATTCGTTCATCCGAGAGCGAGATAGAAACGGGAAACAGCCATGGTTCAACGGCTGCTGCCGCCAGGCCGGTCGCCAGTTTCTCAATCTTCTTGAGTTTGTTTTTGATCATCGGTCGAGCTTTCTCTTCGGAGGACAGAAGTGATTTCTGTCTCAGCGAGATTGGACTCGAAGTGTGACACAAAAATGGGAGCAAAACGGGCATGCTGCGGAGAACCTGTCAAGAATCCCACCTGCACCACGGGCGTAGTCGCGGCTGATTGTCAAAGCAGGTCCTCTCTGCTGGATAGGATTTCCTTATTGCCACGCGGTGAACCGTGTGTGCAACCGGCTGAGGATCGCAACTGGCTTTATCAATCCAGTTGCACACAGATCGCGGCAAGCCGCGAAGTGCTGCCCGGCAGGACCTACCGAAATCCGCGACTACACCCCTGCACGAACGACCCTCCCAACGCCAGTCGACTTACTGGGGATTTTGGTATAAACTTCAGTAATCCATTCAGCTTTGGGCACAAACTCAGCAGCCAGAGTGCTCTCCGTCATTTTTTGTGAGACAAAGTTGAGGCATAGCAGGCTCATCGGGAACGCAGCCCGGGGATACTGGGTTTGTATCGAAATGAGTTCAGGCAGGACACAGAACGACGAGAATCACGATGGGACGGCGTGGTCACGGAAATCGAAACGATGCAGGCAGCCTCCTGGCATCGGTTTTCATTCTGGCACTTGGTGCGGGATGCAGCCTGTTTACAGTCGCCGCCATGTCCCCGTCTTCTCTGCCGACAGCCATGTGGACGGTCGGAGGAATTATCGGCGCCTTTATGGTTTTTGTGATCCTGCAGCGATTCGGGAAAGTTCCCAACGCAGATATGGGATTTATCCTTTCCTCAAGACGCAACAAGCGAGACGATGGGCTCTCAGACTACGAACCTCGCAAAGCCGGAGATCCTCGACCCATCGTATCGGGAACAAACCAACCAATCTCGGCGGCCGAAGTTCACGAGATCAAAGTCACCAGTGCCAACACGTGGGTTCCTGCGAATTCAGCCAGCGGTCGAAGGAAGCAGGAGAAACCCAGATAGAATGTTCTCAGGGACGTTCTTTCGGAAAAGCTCTCCATGAACGAAAAGGACTCCGACGGCGCCGAAGACACAAGCTTTCATTTGCTGGGGATTCCCTCGGGCGACCAGAGTCATGAGCTGCGGTCGCGAGTTCCGTTCGAATTGCTGGCCTCTCAGTTTGTCGAAGAGTTGAGAACTGGAAAGAGTCCGTCGGTCGACTTGTACGCGCGACGATTTCCTCCGCACGCGGAAAAGATTCGCGAAGTGTTTCCGGTTCTGGCGATGCTGGAGAATGCTCGCATCCAGAAGGAAGCGCAGTCGATTCGTCGCAATATGCCTGAGCGGTTTCCGTTTACGCGGCTGGGGAACTGCGAACTGTTGATGGAAGTTGGCCGCGGGGGCATGGGCGTCGTTTATCAGGGGCGAGATCTGCATTCCGGTCATCTTGTGGCGGTCAAGATTCTGCCCTGGCGAGTTTCCGTGGTACCAGAGTGGGTCGAGCGATTCGAACGAGAAGCTCGCATCGCGGCCAAACTGAGACATCGCAATATCGTTCCCGTGTTTCGCTATGGCCAGGAGAACGGGTACTGTTATTTTGTTATGCAGTTTGTGAACGGCATTGGCATCGATCGAATCATTTCACGACTGCAGGAAACAGATGGGATCATTCCGCTCAGCGAAATTCGACGCCAGCAGGTGCATCGTCAGCCGCGACTGATTGTGGATGCGGAAGTCGGCTCACCGACCGATGTACAGGAAGCAATTTCGGACACCGATCGCAAACTGACTCGGAAATCCTGGGCCAGTTTCGTCAAGGTCGGTATCCAGGCGACGCAGGCATTGCGAGCAGCTCACGCGGCCGAGATTCTGCATAACGATATCAAGCCCGGCAATATTCTGCTTGATGCTGAAGGGCGAGTTTGGGTGTCAGATTTCGGATTGTCGCAGCCACTGGCCACTGTTGATCCCAACAGACCGGTGACAAAGATTTCAGGTTCCACAGGTCGAGATCGGTCTGTGGCGGGCACGCTGAAGTATATGGCTCCGGAGCGTCTGATGGGACAGCAGAGCACCGCATGTGATATTTACTCGCTGGGAGCGACGCTGTACGAACTCTGCCTGCAGCGTTCTGTCTTTGATCATCCGGACCGAGATAAATTGATCCACCTGATTCTGGAAGCGGAGCCGGTTCGTCCGCGAGATGTGTGTCGTGAGATTCCGAAAGGTCTGGAGACCATTATTCTGAACTGTATCGCGCGTCACCCCACCGATCGGTACAACTCCGCCGATACCCTGCTGGCAGATTTATTGAGACATGCGAAGGGACAAAGTGTCAGCTCGACCAGTCGCAGTTCGTTCTCAGGATTTTTTCGGGCGATCGGGAGTAAACTACGAACACGACCGAAACTGGATTAGTCTTCGAACAAGTGGTGTTTTCAAGTGATGAAACCGGTGGGGGGAATGATTGAGTTGGACCTCGCTGTCGTAAACCCTCAGGATTAGTAAGAAACCGACCACGGCTACTTGCCGTCCGGCCACAATGTGGACACCATGTAAGAGGACGTTCCGGAGGTTTCCGATGTCGCACTTGTTGCGCACTTACAGATCGGGCTGGTACACAGGCCGATGAAGTGCCGGGGCAGGTCCGGTAGCGGAAATAATTCTTCAGTCGTCGGCGATATTCGTTATTTGATGCAAGGGTTGATGTTCCCATGAGTGCTCGGATTATTGATGGCAAACTGATTGCCGAACAAACTCGCATTGAAGTCGCTCAGGCGGTGCAGACTTTTCGTGATCGCACGGCGGTGACGCCACACCTGGCTGCAGTGCTTGTTGGAAATGATCCGGCGAGTGAAGTTTACGTTCGCAACAAAGAACGTGCGTGTCAGAAGGCCGGACTGGCCGGTACTCTGCATCGGCTTGCCGGCACGACATCACAAGTGGAGCTGCTGGAACTTGTGCAACGGCTTAATGCGGACACTTCGGTGCACGGGATTCTTGTTCAGCTGCCTCTGCCAAAGCACATCGACGCGACATCTATTCTTGACGCGATTCATCCTACGAAAGATGTTGATGCATTTCATCCTGAGAATGTCGGGTTGATGCTTCAGGGGCGACCCCGATTTCTGCCCTGCACTCCCGCCGGTGTTATGCGTTTGCTGGAAGTGTCGGCGATCCGGACGGCCGGGCAACACGCTGTCGTGATCGGTCGCAGTGATATCGTCGGCAAACCGATGGCTGCTTTGCTCATGCAGAAGGGAGCTGATGCCACAGTCACAGTGTGTCACAGCCGAACAAAAGACATCGCCGAAGTCTGTCGCTCAGCCGACATCCTTGTCGCCGCGCTGGGCATTCCGGAATTTCTGCGCGGCTCGATGATTAAACCGGGGGCCGTTGTTATTGATGTCGGGATTAATCGAGTTGGCGAACGACTGGTCGGCGACGTCCATTACGAAGAAGCCAGTGCTGTGGCGTCGGCGATTACACCAGTACCCGGTGGAGTTGGTCCAATGACGATCGCAATGCTGCTTGGAAATACTCTGAAAGCCGCCTCAATCCTCGTACCGCACGGGACTCCATGAGTGTGAGAGCTTGCAGAGCTCGTCGATGACCGCCGCATCTTCACTGCAGGCCACGATTCCCGGATACCGCAGCATTCCTGCACGAGTATCCATCCAGAGTTCTCGATAATGCACCGGCTGGCGATTGTGGACCCAAACCGCATCGCCTCCGCGAACTCTGGCAATATGAATGGAGACCGGGAAGTCATAGATGTTCGGCGAATGAATCAACGAACCGGCATACTCACCAGTCGCCATCAACGGATAGATACTGCCCTGCATTTCGTCGGACGTGCGGCCCTGTAATGATTGTCCATTGACCAGCAGTTGATCGACTTCTCGGGCTCGTTGGGTATCTCGTTTCTGGAAGCCGATCAGATAGATTCCGGCTCCCAGCGATTCACGGCGAGCGATAAGGTTTGGCATTAGATCGAGAACCTCGCGGGCGGTCTTTGTGACATCATCCGGTCCGCAGACAATCCGATCCGGAGTCACCTCAACCCATGTTCCCATCGGCCCCATTTCCGGTGCGAAGACCAGTGAATAGTAAGGCGTTGAATCATCGTGCAGATGCACGATAATCGAATAACCATTGCCGGTTTTGTCGCGATACTGTTTTGTTCCGTCGATCGGATCGATTGCGATCGCCAGCGGGCTGTCTTTGGAAAACAGTGCCATGTCACCGGTGGTCTCTTCACCTTCAATGCGACAGGTTCGCAGAATCGGATCTGCGTCTCGTAACGCCGCGACTAGAAGTTCCTGAACTGACAAATCTGCCAGCGTTAGTGCATCTGTGTTTGCGTTTCCGGATGACTTGCCATCGACTGCAATATTGAACTGTCGCAACCGAGCCGCAACAGCACCGCTCCATCGAACAACAGGGGGCAATGCGATCCGGAGAGCACGAATGATTTTGGGAATGTTCATGATTTCGATTTCTTGAGTCATTGATCAACAGGACCACTACCCGTTGCTGCTTTTCCTGCTGCATTGCTGCAACGCTGCGCGAGCGGATTCCAGTTGTTCCGGAGTCAGTTCCTGCTCCGCGGGAAGATAGCGAGCCTGCTCATAAGTGGTGGCCAGCGTTTCCACGGCTGCTCGATGTTCGGGAGTTTTATCGAGGATCGCCTGCTGCACAGTTCGATGCGTCCACCACGACTGGACAGACTGAGCAGACCGCATGGCAAACTCGTGGAAAGCCCGCACCACGTCGGCTCGACTATTGATGTCAGCAGGCTTGAGCGGAGGACCAGCGAACTGCAACTCTGCAGCATTGTTCGCGCCAGGCTTGAAATGGCGGAGTCCAAAGAAGGCAATCGCCAAAGCCGCCAGCACGCCGGCAAGCACCAGCACCGGAATGAAATCAAATTCACCGCTGAAAGCGTTCGATGCGCCGGATGCACTTGAGGAGGCAGTGTTGCCCGAGTTAGAGGATCGAGCAGGCCCGGCGAGGATCTCAGCGGCTGACTTGCGCAGTGTGTCAATCATTGAATTCGATTCGGACGGCGCAGGGCGAGTCATCGAACGCTCGCTGCGAGATCGTTCCGGTGGATCATTGAACCTCGCATCTTTGGCGATCTCCACCAGATCGTCTTTCAGGCCATCCAGCATCTTCGCCATTGACTGGCTCAGCTCGGGATCCGCATTCTTAGCGGCCCCCGTGGCATCGTTCAAAATCTTCTCCATGTCAGCCGGAGTCGTAGCGGAGTTCTCCGCTATTTCCTGTGAGTCTTCAGGATTTGGTGCCGGCTTTCGAGGCTTCTTCGCTTCTTCTTTCGCACGCTCGACAAGCTGCTTCAGCGTGTTTCCAAATCCGCGTTGTTCAAGTTCTTTGGCAATATCAATTGGAGGCTTTTCAGACTTTGCACTTTCTGCGGCTGACAAATCATTGCCCGGTCGCACTGAATTCTCCCTGCGGAAGTCTTCGCCGATCCTCCGCAGCTCTTCCGGAGTTATCGTACGGTCAATCGATAAATCCCGAGGGCTGGAATCAAGCGGAATTCGTCTGTCGACACCGCGCTGGTTGGGATTGGCTCCGCGTGGGCTGTTGAGCGGATTCGTTCCAGACGACGATGAGTTGTTCGCAACGTCATTACGCCCGTCGTTACCGGGAACAGCATCCGGTGGAAACTTGAAGTTCTTCAATTGCTCCCGCAAAAACTGATCAACATCCGGCAACGATTCCGGCAACTGTTCGCCATTACGATTGTCTGAATCGGGCCTGTCGGCCATGCGATTGTTTCGACCTGTCGATGGGGCAACGCTGTTCGAATCTGAACTGCTGCCATTGCTGTTAGTGCCAGATCGATCGGGCTGACCACTTGAGGAAGGCAGTTCTTCTGTTGCAGATTGCCCTCGATCCGATTCCTCGGCCATCTCCTTCATGCGTTCGATTGTCTTCTGAAGTTCCTCAAGCTGTTTTCGAGCGGACTCAGGGTCCATTCTCAAACCCTGTGCCGGATTCGAAAATGCCGGATTTGGAACCGCTGGGCTGGTTTCAGACGCAGTAATGCCGGGCGCAGTCTCCGAAGTATTCTCGTTCGGCCGCGCATTCGGACGGTTCAAAGGCTTCGGTGATGTTTCAGGAAACTGCTCTGAAGGATCGTTGTTTGAACCCGGTGCCGGGCTGTTTGAGGAATCAATTGGCGGTGATGTTTGGGGTTTCGAACTGTCACGTTTTCGAAGTGGACGACGTGTTGAGGGAGCACTGTTATTGCCCAATGAATTCTTCGGCTCCGGCCGCGCTGTTTGGTTGTCAGACGCCGCCCCGGATTCCGATTCGTTTGGAACCGGGTTGCTGGCTGCAGAATCGTTGCTCGGTGAAGAACCGGTTGATGGTTCCGGTGACTTCAACCCGGCGTCCTCCGCCAACTTCTTCAGGAAGCTTCGAAGAGAACGCATGGATCCGGGCGGCGCTTCGTTAGCGGAATCAGAAGCTTCAGAGCCGCTTGGCGCAGGATCGTCAGCCGCTGTTTCATTGGGACCAGGCGGATTTCTTCCGGCAGGGCCGGCAGGTCCGGCTTGCATGGGAGGTAGAGGAGGTAGGGGAGGAATATCCTCTGGCGAACCATTGGCTGGTGCAGGATTACGCTGAGCGCCTTCGGAGGGCTTGTTCTGTTCCTTTTGTGTGCTGGGTGTTGGTGAAGGTCTATCGTTTAACTTGTTGCCCCGTGATTCGTTCTTTCGCAAACTCCCTGCTGATCCATCGTTCTGTCCGCCATCATTTTGTTGATCATCATTCTGCGGCGGAACAGGTGCCTGCGATCCGCTGTCCCCGGGTTTTGGCAGCACGCCATCCTTCGCGAACTGTTCCAGCATCTGCTTCATCTGCTGCTGAACGGCGGGATTCTCCAAGGCTTTGCGAAGCTGGTCCGGCGGCACAGAACTTAAATCCGGCGGTACAAAACCTGGCGGCAATTTGCTGGCGAGATTCTTCAGGGCTTCCTGAAACTGCTGCAGGTGCTGAGGCTGAACCGAAGATTTTTCAGAACTCGCTTTGTTTTCGTCCTGCTGCGGCGAACTTGGCTCAATTGGTGACGGCAATTCTGGCCGTTGAGGCGGAGTGTTTGATTCCTGTTGGGCTTTTTCTGGATTCTTCTGCTGAGATTCTACCAGCGACCTTAAACGCTTCAGCAGTTCCATGTGCTGCGGCAGATCGGCCACGCCGCGTTCCGGCAACGGCAGGGGGCGCTGGGAAGGATCGTCCTGAGCGTTCGCGAGACCGCCCAGACACAGCAGCATCGCGACCAGTGCGGTTCGGATCTGTGAGCCATTAATCAGCATGCACATTGTCCAGCAGAATGGGAGGCAGGGCTCAGCCAACAAAAGAACGGCCTGCAGATCGGTTCGAGGAACGATCTTTACCAATCCTCATTTATACGCGGCCACGATCGCACTTACCAGACAAATACATCCAGTGCCGTGGCGGTACGATAAGCGGTGACAGGTTTTTTACGACCCAATCGGCGTTTTGGCAGGGGAGCGTGGGAGACAGCGAGCGTGGCAGAAGGGGAGAATGGGCGAGGGGGAAGAAGCAATTTGATCGCTGCCGGGTCAAAGAGCCGTTTTTTCTTTGTCAGTCTTCGTCGCGACTTTGTTCAGCGATGTCTTTTCGAGCGCCTGCGTGACTTCATTGATGCGGGTGAGAATATCCGGGCTGTGGCTGGACCATTCGTCCGGCCGATTGGCGAGATGGCTTATCGCATCGCGAACGTCCTGAATTCTGCCTTCTTCGACGCGTTCCTCCAGCAGTTTTGCGAATTGTTCGAGTGACGCGCGGCAGGAGGCCTGTGTCGCCCGGCGTGCGAAAACCGCTCCTCCGCCAAGGCAGATAAGAGTCGCCATGAGTACAAAAATCCCGGCACACCAGTTTCGCAACCAGCGGACATCGCGTGACTCTCCGTACATCCAGCCGAGAAACACCCAGGCGGTGAATAGAAGGAGAAATACAGCGAGAAGGTACATCACGGGAGAGCACTCACCAGAATGAAACGGTTCAATTTTGAGGTCTGGTTTTACGTTGAGCAGCGACGCAACTACAGGAAAACGTTGCAATGTGTAGGG
>JBIIIF010000370.1:0-5620 GCA_044235005.1 Planctomycetaceae bacterium
AATCTTCGGAGAATCACAGGGTGACCACGCCGGATACAAATGCTGATCAAATCCACTGACATTGGAAAGCTGCATCAGGTCACTCAAACCAACCGGCCCTGGAACAAGATAGATATCGCGCTCACCGACGCGCAACAGGGCCTTCAGAAACTCCAGAATCGGACGAGTCACATGGTCCGAGATCTCTACACGAGTACAGAAGCTGTCTTTGCGATAGTCCAGAACATCTTCCATCTCGGCCAGCAAATCAGCACCATCTTCGTCACTGACCGTCAGATCTGCGTTGCGAGTGACTCGAAACGGCACGGTCGCAACAACTTCTTCACCGGGAAAGAATCTCCCTGCCATCAGCGTGATGGCATCTTCTGTCAGGATGAATTCATAGCCGCCCGCGCTCGGCAACGTAATGTAGCGCAGATCAAATCGTCCGAAAGGAATGACTGCAAAGCGAAACGGTTCCGCCTCAGTCTTGCTATTTAACTGCACAGCGACATTCACAGTACGGCCGAACAGCAGCGGAAACCTTGCCGGATCATGGACAGCAATCGGAGTCAGTACGGCCTGAATCTGTTCCTGAAAAACTGTATCGACAAAGTCGACCTGACGATCATTCAGCTCGCTGGGACGGCGGCGGCGAATTCCAGCCTCTGCCAGGTGCGGCTCCATCTCTCGCAGATAGATCTGATGCTGATCGGCCACCATTTTCTGAGTTCGAATGCTGATCGCATTGATCTGTTCGAGCGGTGACATGCCCGACGGATCTGGCGCGGTTTCACCCGCTCTGATCGAAGTCAGCAGGCTGCCAACACGGACCATGAAGAATTCATCAAGGTTTGAGGCGGTAATCGCAAGAAACCTTAACTGTTCCAACAACGGGACCGATGGATCGCAGGCCTCATCCAGGACGCGCTGATTGAATTCCAGCCAACTTAGTTCACGATTGGTAAATTCAGGAGTTATGTCTGACATCGTCTGTTCTGACAGGCAGAGAAACCTGCGTTGCTCTCAAAGAAAAAGGAGTCCAGCACCTTGAATGACGGACGCCATCATTGGATTCGTTGATGCGGATCACTCAGAAATCAAGCATCCGCGAACGGCAAGTCTAAATCGCAACGCTCGATGAAGCAATTATTGGCGAATTCCGGCGATATTTACGCCGCTGCCGATCAGCAGATTATTCTCATAAGCCCAGCGATAAAACCGGCCTGACTTTTCGGGGGGCAATTCTTTCAACTGCGAAAACCCTGCTTCCGTGAACCATCTTGTCAGCTCATCCACAGTGTGATGATACTGGAACCTGGGGGCCCACCAGTCAAATGTGTCGCACACGCGGTTTTCATAGCTCGGATGAGCACTGAAATTGACGACCTTATTGAGTGTCCGATTAATCACGGGAATGCTTCCGAGAACGGCCCCAAGATGACAAAACGGCATCAGTGCAGCTGCTGGCAATCGTGATGTCAAAGCACGCAGGCCGGTGTTGATCAGTTCCTGCCACCATTGATTTCGGCGGTAGAGCCAAACCGAGTATCGCCCTCCAGGCTTCACCATCTTCGCGACGGCATCGAAGACAGCGCGCGTGTTCGCGTCGTGATGCATTACGCCGATCGAGAAAACAAAATCGAACGAAGCCTTTTCCAACGGCAGCCGTTTCAAATCTGCCTGTACGAAACGCACCTCGGGCAGATGTACACAAAGCTGACGAGCTTTATCGACGGCTCGAGTATGATCCGCTCCGATAACAACGGCACCGTTTTCACCACAGATCTTCGAGTAACGGCCACCGCCGCATCCGGCGTCAAGCACTCGCATTCCGCGAAGTTGATTCAGAGCGATACCAGTCTTCGCCTCGAACGTCGCGCGATCTTCGTCATCATGCGCCACTTCGAATGTCGTCCACTGGTGACCAAAACTCTCCAGATGCTGATCACCGACGAATCTCGGAATCCCATCAATGACTCGCCAGCGGTCCTTCGAATCCTGCGATCTGATCCCAACGCCGTCGGTATCCACACCCAGCGCAGAACCATCCGCCGGGTTTCGCAGCGCGGAGAGTAACTCCGGCGATATGGAGGAATTTGAGTCAGTCATGGCCCATCGCAGGAATCAGAAGAAGATGGAAGCATTGACACAAGTCTACGAACACTTCGGCAGATTTCTGTGGTGGAAACCTCAACCGTTACCACCACTGCGGATGACTCCACGATCCATATGAATCTTGTATTCGACCGCGTCCACCAGAGCGATCCAGCTGGCTTCGATAATGTTTTCACTCACCCCAACAGTGCTCCAGACACTGTTGCGATCGCGACTTTCAATCACAACGCGAACCTTGGCCGCAGTTCCTTCTGAGCTGTTGATCACACGCACCTTGTAGTCAACAAGAGCCATGTCCGCGAGTCCCGGATAGGCTGGAGTCAGTGCCTTTCGCAATGCACTATCCAAAGCGTTAACAGGGCCATCTCCCTCACCGACTACGTGCTGCGTGGCTGAATCGATGGCCAGCTTGATCACGGCCTCCGTCATAGGGTCGCGGGCCTGATTTTCAACATGCACTCGATAGTGTTCGAGCTGAAACGCGGGTTGATAGCTGCCAGCCTGTTTCATCACCAGCAAGTCAAACGACGCCTCAGCCGCCTCAAACTGATATCCCTCGTTCTCCAGATCCTGAACAGCATTCAGAATCCGTGACATCAATTCGTTATCCTGACTGATGTTGAACTTCGTTGTTTTGGCCACGATATTGGATCGACCGGATAACTCACTGACCAGAATTCGACGCTCGTTGCCAACAGCTTCCGGAGTAATGTGTTCATAACTTCTGGCCAGCCGATTGACAGCATGAACGTGCATGCCTCCCTTGTGAGCAAAAGCGCTTGTGCCAACGAATGGCTGCCCGGAACGGAAATTCATGTTCGCGAGTTCATACACATAGCGAGACAGTTCGGTCAGCCTCTGAATTCCTCCGGGAACCAGAACGTCGTAGCCCAGCTTGAGATTCAGGTTCGCGGCGACTGAAACCAGATCGACATTCCCGCAACGCTCGCCAATTCCATTGATCGTTCCCTGCACCTGCATCGCGCCAGCCTTCACGGCCGCCAACGAATTTGCAACCGCCAGTTCACAGTCATTATGGCAGTGAATTCCGATTGGCACTTTCACGGCGGCCTTCAGAGCTGAAACGAACTCTGCAATTTGCTCAGGCAGTGTTCCTCCGTTGGTGTCGCACATCACAATCATGCTGGCTCCCGCTTCCGCTGCGGCCTGCAATGTCTGCAGCGCGTAGTCAGGATTCGCCTTCCAGCCGTCGAAGCAGTGCTCCGCGTCGTAGATGGCTTCTCTTCCTTCAGACGCGACATAACTGATGGAATCCCTGATCATCGCGATATTTTCTTCCAGCGAGACTCGCAGGACTTCCGTGACATGCAGATCCCATGTCTTACCGACAATGGTCACGGCCGGGGCTTTTGATCGAATCAGCGCCTGCATCCCGATGTCGTCTTCAGCCGCCACGCCTTTGCGGCGAGTCATCCCAAAGGCAGAAACACGGGCGTGTTTCAGGTCCATGTCAGCAATTCGCTGAAAGAATTCTTCATCTTTAGGATTGGAGAGTGGGTATCCACCTTCAATGTAGTCAAATCCCAGTGAATCCAGTCGCTGAGCAATCATCAGCTTGTCCTGCAGCGAGAAATTAACGCCTTCTCCCTGAGAACCATCGCGCAGAGTTGTGTCATAAAGCTGGATACGGGACATGTCGAAAACTTTCGGTACCAATAAAAAAACCCTCAGGATGACCTGAGGGCTGCGAAATTCAGTTTCTGCGATCCTCAGGCATAAAGCGCCGGTCGGGCGGTAATAATGCCGCCGAGTCCGATAATCTGAATGCTGATGATGCTGAAGCTCATGGCACGAACTTTAAAAGATCGGCAGCCCAAACGTCAACGAGAAAGTGCCAGAGTTTGCCCGGCTTCGCATCGTTCGCGGGAATCTGGCTGTCCAGACCGCCCATATTGGGCTGACTTCGACGATCCTGGGTCTAAGATTGCGACGCATCGATCCCTGTCAATTCACCGAGATATCTTCCATGTCAAATCCTGAAGTTCCCACGAGCCGCCCTTTTTTGACCGGACGCAAGGTCGTGGCCTCCATGTTTTTGATGGGGATTTGTGCCACCGCATTTCTCTACGGCTACTGGACGCTGCATCTGATGCCATTCATGCCGTTACAGGAGGCGATCGTTGCCGAATTTCCTGGTTCGGCTCCCCGGGTCAACGGTGGCAAACGGAAGCTGCACAAAGACACTCCGGGAATGCTGCAGATTGGCATGAAACTGAAATTTGACCCCACGTCCAGCGATCCAAAGGCTGTCGCTGCGATAACGAACCTGCAAACTCGAATTCATGATCTTGTGACAGAAAAGGTCGAGATGCAGAAGCTGGATTGGAAACTGGATGTGATCGAACTTTACGTCTATCAGTTGATCCAGGAACAGGAGATCCGAGAACGCTCGTTCCGTCTGGACTTCAAAACCCCCGTCGAATGGGTTGAAGTCGATCTGACTGGCAACCCGATCATCGCCAATCGTCCGGCTCCAGAAGGTGGCCCGCCGACAACGGTTCCTCCGGAACATTCCTCGCCGGAGAAACCTGGCCCATGATTCTTCTGATCGAATTTGCTGCTGTCATCAGCGGTGCCGTGTTCGGAGTTCTTCTGGCCCGACGTAAAGGCATGGACTTCGTCGGCGTTTTCTCCGTGGCGTTTATGACAGCGTTCGGTGGAGGGACTTTGCGCGATGTGCTGCTGGATCGTCACCCTCTTTTCTGGATTCAGTACTCGTGGTATCCGGTGATTGTATTTATCGTCGCTGCAATTGTGTCGATGGTTCCGCGTGTCCCTGATTGGGTCGAGAAATTTCTGTACTTCCCCGATGCACTCGGTCTGGGTCTCTTCAGCATCCTTGGCACAGAGATCGCTCTTGAACAACAGGTCTATCCTTTCGTGGCAGTTCTGTTCGGAGTCATGACCGGGACATTCGGCGGTGTGATCGGCGACATCGCATGCAACGAAGTGCCTAGTCTCTTCCGTCCCATGACACCCCTCTGCGCAACGTGCGCTTTTCTGGGAGGCTGGGTCCTGATTGGCTGTAAGCTCCTGCCATTGCCCACGTCCGCCGACTTTGCGATCAGCGTGACGCTTGTCGTTCTGCTGCGTCTGTTCGCCCTGAAGTTCAACATCGGCCTGCGAGCGATCGAGTAGTGTGACCACAACCACGTTAACTGTGCCTCGTGGAGTGAGTTGGTCGTGCCCCGTTGTTTGGACTGCGGCAGCCCGCTGCAGCTTTCCCGTCCACAGCCCGCTGTGGACTCAACTGTTTCGAACGACGCAGGTTCGCTCTCGCGGTTTGGCAGCAGGCTGCCTGCACCAAAGCGGCTGCGGGCTGCCGCAGTCCAGGAGAGTGAAGCAACCCGCAACGCTACGGCTGATCTTCAATGAACGTCCGCAGCTCAATCGAATTGCCGGATTTCACTGATGTGTAAAGAGCGGCAGCAGAACTCACGTCCAACGGCAACGACGCCTCCAGAGGCAGCGAATTTAGGTGTTGAGCCGACACAAAGTGTGC
>JBIIIF010000131.1:0-19045 GCA_044235005.1 Planctomycetaceae bacterium
CCTGAGGCGCGGGCATTGGATTCGCGGGATCAGCGTCCGCCGTGCCTTCTGGAACTGGAGCAGCGGAAACAGACTCGGACGGATTTGCATCAAGGCGACTGAGTTCAGCCTGAGCTTTCGGAGCCAGCAATCTTGATTTTCGGAGAGTTTTCGACTGTTGCTCCAACAGACGTAGCAGCTCTGAATCATTGAATTCAGCGCCGGGAGAGAATGGAGCTGATCCTGCCTGAGTGCTGCTGTTCTCTGTGTTTTCGGCGGGCTTTTTTGTTTCGGTAGTTTTCTCTGAAGCGTCAGCAGGAGGAGAGATCGGAACAAAACCTTCCGGCAGCGGAGAAGCTGCCGATTCAGGTTCCTCGTTTGATGGCGACGGAGTGGTGTTGAGCGGAGCCAGTTGCTCTGCGATCGCAGTCTGATCGCTCAGTTCTTTCGCCAACAGCGGATGAAACGGAATCACAGCATCCCAGATTTGATCCAACTGAGTCACGGCTTCCTGCTGATGTGTCACAGCATCTGCAGTCTTCGTTTTCAGGAGAGCATTCGAGGCCGACTGCATACTCTCAGCGGCTTTGTCGGACCAGCTTTGCAGGAGTTCGATCCCTGCTTTCACCTCGGGCGGAATTGACTGCGGCGGTGTTGACTGCGGCGATGTGTTTGCTCCCGGTGAGGATTCCTGAGGCCGCAGTTCCGCGGCAATCTTCTCACGCAGAAACGGCAGTTCTGCAGCGAGCTCATCCTGATCTTTTTTGAATTGAGCGTAGACATCGAGCGGAACGTTTTCAGGCAACTGCTGAATGGCGTCCTGCATCGCAGTCTGAGTCGTCATCAGGAACTCGAGATACTGAATCAGGTTGGATTCATCTCGGCGCTTCTGGCGATCGATCTCGTTCCAGCGGTCGGAGTAGTATTTGATCCACGTTCGGACCAGCTCAAGATTTCTGCGAGACTGCTGGTGCTCCGGATTCATTTCCAGGGCGTGTCGATAAGAGCCCACGGCCTGCTTGAGCTCATCGAGGATCTTTTGCCGATCTTCTGGAGTCACGTTTTCTGGATTCTCTCCAGCGATGCTGCGGGCATTCTCCGCGGACAAAGTACCAAGATTGAAATGTGAAGCCGTCGCGATTGCTTTATCAGGACTTAGCCCCGCTTTCAGATACCGTTCACGAGCTTTCTCCTTATCGCCTTTACGATGCAGAGCACAGGCTTCGTCGAATGCTGCGATGGCGGCCTGTGATGATCGATCTTTGTCCAACTCCTCGGCTGCGGTTGCAAACAGCTTTTCAGCGGAGTCGTATTCAGCCGCCTGATAATGCCGGAGGCCCGCGCGGACTTGTTCATGAGATTCGCCAGCGTTGATTTGTTCCGACATCAAACCGATGCTGATCCCGGCCAGCAACGGGAGAGTCAGCGAAGATCGATCAGTGGCAGTCGGAAGCGATGGGGCTCTTGAAAATGTTCTTTCACGATCTGATCGAGAAGAACGAATTGCCGAAGAACCAGGAGTTGTCGGTGTGGCCGTTGATTGGCGGACGGGAATGTTTGAGTAACGGCTGAGGCACAGATCAATCAGCAACGCCAGGAGCGAGAGGCTTAGAAAAATCTGAAAGCGTTCGGACTTTCGGATTCGCTGCTGCGTTTCTGATTGATCACCTGTACGACCCTGCAAATGCTGAGCATAAAGTTCCCCGAGGTCGTACGATCGAGTGCCGGCCGGAATGTAAACGCCATTCGTCTTGAGTGCGATTTCGCTGAGAAGACTTCCATTCAGCTTGCTCCACACCTGCTGGCCTTCATGCTCCATAAACGAAGAATTGCTGGATTGCCCGGGTGATCCTGCTCCGGGAACTCTTGCCCCTGAGCTGGCATCACCGAGCCCGACTGTAAACACTGTGACTTTTCTTTCAGCAGCCACTGTTGCTGCTTCCAGAGGAAAGGATTCCTGATCATCACCGTCCGTAATCAGCAGAACCGCCTGATCTCGTTGAGTCCCCGCATGGAAAACCTCCACAGCTTTGCGAATAGCATCACCGATCGCAGTACCACCTCGCGGCGCGCTGTTGGGATCGAGTTCCATCAGGGCTCGTCGGAATGAGTCGTAGTCGATCGTGAGTGGGCACTTCACGACCGCTTTTCCGGCAAATGCAATCAGCCCGATGCGTTCGCCATTTAGTCGATTGACGAGAGAACTCACATCCGCCTTTGCGCGTTCCAGTCGGGACGGCACGACGTCGTCGGCCAGCATTGAGCGAGAAACATCGATCAGCACGTAGAGATCACTGCCCCGAGGAACGACTTGTTCGACCTGCGTCCCGAAACGCGGCCCGGCGAGAGCAATTAGCCCTGTTGCCAGGGCGATTTCAAACAGGAAGAGTTTGCACCAGAAGCGAAAGCGGGACGTTGCCGGAAGAATGCGGCCCTGCATCGCATGTGCTATAAATGCGTCACGGGCCAGTTGTCGACGTTTTTCTGAATACAGAGCCAGCGCAAACCAGCTCAGGCAGAGCGGCAGAATCAGATAGAGAAATTGTGGTGTTTGCCATTCCATGAGAGTCACGGCAGCGATCGAAAACGTGTTTCCAGAAGAATATTGACAGCAACGATCAGGGCCAGTCCGGAGCCCGCAAACCAGCGAAACAGTTCTGTGTATTCGGAGTATTTTGATTCTTCGACGCGGCTTTTTTCAAGTCGATCGATGGCACTGTAAACCTCGGCCAGCCCTGCAGAATCCGACGCATGAAAATATGTACCGCCGGTCGTTTGAGCGATCTCACGCAGGAGTTCCTCATCGATTCGAAAGCGAGCTGGGACCAGCACGGTTCTGCCGAACTCATCTTCCTGTGGGACGGGCACGACGTCATTCCGACCGATCCCGATTGTATAAACTTTGATACCCAGTTCTTTCGCGATGGCCGCAGCTTCACGCGGATCGACGGCACCGGCATTGTTGTCGCCGTCCGTCAGCAGCACCATGACTTTGCTTTTTGAGTTGGTATCACGCAGGCGATCGGCCGCGAGGGCCAAACCGTCGCCGATCGCGGTCGCCAGTTCTTCCTGCATGGATTCTGCATTCAGGATTCGTCCCTGTCTGTCGCGAACAGGTTTGGGGATCTGCAGGCTGTCAATGATGTCAACCAGCGCGCCATGATCGAGAGTTAGCGGGCACTTGCTGTCGGCAAAACCGCCAAAGGCAACGACACCAATGAGGTCGTCTTTTCGCCCTGCCAGTTTATCGTCATCGGAACCGATCACAAAATCGGTGATGACATGCTTCACGGCTTCGAGGCGGTTTACGTTCTGGCCGTTGAGTTCAAAGTCGAGTGCCTCCATGGAGCCGGAGACATCCAGGACAATCTCGATGGCAATGCCATCGCCGGACATTCTGGATTCAGACTTGCCGGCCTGAGGTCTGGCCAGAGCGATCGTAAGAAGGACCAATCCCGCACCGTAAAACCAAGGCAAGGTTCGGCGGATTCTCTGCATCCGCGTGACAGGCAGAGATTTGAACGTTGCAATGCTGGAGAAAAGTACGGTCGGCTTTCGACGAGTTCGCAGGTGGAAGCCGAAAGGCAAGATCACGAACGGCAGTAATAACAGCGTCAGTGAGTGGTAAAAGCGAAACGAATCCATCAGCTCAGCATAGCACCGAGCGTGGCTCTTTACCATACTTTCGGGCACCAGGGCAGGCCGTCGGATGGGCAAAAAAAAACCGCCTCGCTTCCCGAAGAAGCCAGACGGTTTTTCGTGTTTTTTGAGGTCGCTCATCTAGTGAGGACACTCAGTCACCAGGAGAAGCCACGGAAATCAGGACCGACAATCTCCATAGCTTCCGCCCAAACTCAGCATTAGAAATCGTTGCCCGCAAGCGGTGCCTCAGGAACAAAGTTGGCAGGCGGACCAGACAGTGAGGTGCGTGGGCGAGCGGCACCCGGAGTGACCAATCTCACGTAAACGCCCGCATCAATATTTTCGCTCAGGGTCTTAACTGTGCCATCGCAAAATGAGGCCACTACAATCCCGATGTGACGACTGTTTGGAGAAGGTGAATCGCCTTCCGGACCGTTCTTCTGTTTATTGATTCGAGGGTTCTTCGGCGTTGCCCCTGTGAAGTTTGTAATGGCACTGGCCAGATTCCCAAATGTCGTCGTGCCGGCCGTGGGCGGTGCGATCGGCACAATAAATCCGCAGCTACGAATTGACGGGTCTGCCCAGGTGCGTTGCGAGGTGACAGAATTGCTGCCGCCATTTACATTCTCGGTGAACATGATCGTATTACCAGCACCATCATAAATCCGGCCAATGTTTGCGCTTCCGTTATCGGTAATGTCAGAAGGCCGAGCGGCGCCGACATCCGGAGCGGTGTCGCATTCGATATTGGCCCAGAATACTCCCAACTCCTGCGTCAAATCAGTGTTAGCCGGGGACAATGTCGTTCCGCCATCAAATACGAATGGTTCAGCCGCAAAGCTGTGACCGAAATCGGCTGGAGCGGCCGGGGCAGCAATAGCTGTTGCTGCTATTGTATCAATGTTGACATCGCCGACACCGCAATTGGCAACGTAACTCAAGCCACCGTTTTGGCCAACGGACGAATCGTCATTAGGGCAGGTAAGTACTTCAAAATTGTACTGGCCTACGCTTGCATTTCCCGCAGCGTTGAAACTGCTGCCGAATGTCCATCGTTCGTAAACAGCAGTCTGATCCATGTAAGGAAGCAGATCCAGAACCCAGCTATGACTCGGGAAAACCGCTTCGCGTGAACCGTTCGAGCTGGCGTCAGCGTTAACCCCTGGGTAAGTTCCTGACGCGGGCAGCACTCCACGATGGGCCTCGGCAAAGCTGATTGCTGCGAGAGTGATGTTCTTGAGATTATTCAGACACTGAGTTCTCCGGCCAGCTTCACGGGCCTGCTGGACCGCAGGAAGGATCAAGGCCATCAGAGTTGCGATAATGGAGATGACCACCAGCAACTCGATCAGGGTGAATCCGCGTCGAGATGTCTTCGACAGGATGAGGGAACGACGCGTTTGCATGAGCTTGACTCCCGAAAAGCGAGACTTAGAAAGGCACGGAGTGAATTCAAAATAACGTACACAACAGCAGTCGGGCAAGGCAACAATCTGGGGACCGTCCTGTCCGTCAGGTGAATCTTCCGACCCTTAACACCGATCTGCGAGGCATTGATGTGATTCAAAACGCAGCAGATACCACCTGTCGATATCAGTAACGCAAATACCGTGGCATATCCGCAAAAATTTCCTGAACACTGCAAAACTTTGCGAAAACCACGTTTCTTGAGATATTTACCTACTCTGGACCATACACCGAGACCCCTCAGTACGCAACCAAAGACTGTCGCAAAACGCAGCGAGGAGCCGAGGCTGCATCGTTCTGCAACACCTGAAACGGCTTGTCGTTTCCCTTTGAAGTGAGCGTCGTAACGATACTTTTGAGCCGAATGACCTCGCGAAATCCGCTCCCGCCCCGCTAATGTGCCGGAGTTAAGCTGAAAAACGGGAGGTTTTCTTCTTGAGGTGGCTTTCGCCCATGAGCCCAAAGAAAAAACGACCGGCCGAAGATTCAGCCGGTCGTCACACTTTTCAGTAGCGATTGAAGCAACCCCGATTACTGCTCGTCTTTAGACTTTCGGCTTTTGGAAACGACGGCTCCCAGAGCCATCCCCGCCATCAGCAGGTCCAGTGCCCGGTTTTCAGTTTCAGACTTTAAGCTCTCAGCGGAAACCACCGGAGTCTTAACAATTGGCAATGACACTGGAAGCACCTGAGCCATGGCATCATCCATGTTCAGGCTGGTCCATTCTTCCATGATATCGTCGATGCCAGCAACGTCTTCAACGGCCAGCTCAGCAGTCGATTCGGCCTTCACTGACACCGGATCGATTTGCACAACGGTTCCCGCCGGAGTGGCGGTAATGCTGCGAACAATGTCATCGGACCAGAATCCTGCACTGGCATCAAACACAACCGGAGTTGTTGCCGCTGCCAACGCAGTTTCGGAAACATCTGTTGGGATTTCTTCGTTCGTTGTTTCTACGAAGAATTGAAGCGGCTGGCTCCAGGGGAGACCATTGCCGTTGGCATCAAGGCCACGAATCCACCAGCGGTACGTTCCTGCTGCGAATGTCGTCGGTGCAGTAAATGTTGTTCCGGTAATTCCTGTCTGGTTCAGCACCACTGGCTGACCCGGATCGGAGATTCGTTTGACCATGATTTCATAGCTGAACGCCCCGGTGCCACCGGACCAGTTAAAGGTGAGCGTGCCATTAGCGTTTCGGAATACGCCGGACAGGACCGGGGCGACCCCGACGCCAACAGTCACATTGAAGTCCGCCGCTCCGCTCCACTGAGAAACATTACCATCTCTATCGTAGCCTCGAACCCATGCTTTGAAGTTACCGTTCTCCAGCGGAAGCGTCGTCTGGAAAGATGTCGTAGTGATCCCGTTGACTCGTATGACTTCTTTGGCTCCGGTGGTTGTGTTATCAACCCACAATTCGTAGGAAACATATCCGGCCACGCCACTCCACCTGAACAGTGGCAGATTTGTGGCGATCGAACCGCGTGGAGCAAGGATCGACGGAACAGGAACGGTAAAGTTCGTGCCAGCGCTGTAGCTGGTCGTCTGACCTGACAGCGCGACTGTCTGGACCCACCATCGGTAATCTCCCGCAGTCAGAGCCGCTGGTGGTGTGTAAGTGATTTCGGCTGCATTCGCTCGATGCGGTACTTGCAGGAAAATCACCCTCTGGACGCCGGTGCTCAGATTGTCAACCCACAGATTGTAACCTGCAGCACCTTCTGCAGCCTGCCAGCGGAATGTTGGCGTTGTATCTGTCGAGATTCCAGTAGGAGCATACGTGGCAGGACCAACGCGATAATCCATCACGATGCGGCGAGTGTTGCTCCAAAGCCCGCCCTCTCCATCCGGAGCTAGTGGACGAACCCAGGCGTCATAGGTCCCATTTGCCAGCGGCGTCGAAGGAGTGAAAGTCGTTGTCGTCAGGGCAGACTGCACGATGTATCTCGCCTGCCCGCCAACCTGATTGACCAGCAATTCATACCTGGTTGTTCCCTGGCCAGGGTCCATATTGGTCCACGTGAACGTTGGTGTTGTATCCACTGTGACCAGTGCCGGAGCAGTCATCGCAATCTGTCCGATTGTGATGGACTGAACGCTGCTCCACTCACCAGCCACGCCGTCCACATCGTAAGCTCGCACTTGCCACTGGAAAGTCCCAAGGCCAAGTGAAACAGTCGGCTCAAATGAAGTGCCGGAGAGAAACGCTTCGTTGATGACGACCTGTGTTCCGGTCGGCAGCACACGTCGCACCTGAAGTTCATACCTTGAGGACCCACCGATGCTCGCCCACCTGAAGTTCGGCGTCAGGTCAAACGTGTTCCCTGTTGGAGCAAGCCCTGTCATACTGGCCACAATGAACCGGTAAGGAGCACTTGGTGAACTGAGGCTGTTATTGCGAGCGGTTACGATCAGCTGGTACTCACCTGCTGCCAGAGATGTTGTCGGAGTGTATGTCTTCTCTGTCAGCGACAACAGTGGGAAGACCTGAACATTGCCTGAGGGCGTAATCCTGAAAAGCTCCAGGTCATAGATTGCCGGGTCGGCCGTCCAACGGAATGTTGGAGTCCGATCCGTTGTGACTGGCGTCTGGCCGGGTGCGGCAGCCGCCGGCCGGTCGATGACTGGCGTTGTCGGCCTGCCAATGACGATGTCTCGGTGAAAGAAGCCGAAATTTCCAAAATTATCTGTCACGCGAAGCATGACACGATAATTCGTCTTTGGTGATTCCGGATAGATTCTGCTTGTTGTCGAACCTGTCAGTCGCGGTACGAAACCGTTGGTCGCGTTGAAGTCATAATCCCATTCCCAACGAACGATGGTGCCAACCGCCGGGTTCGGGTGAGTTGAACCGCGACCGTCAAGCATAACGCGATCACCAAATCCAGCAGGATTAGGCGTCGCAGTGAAAATAGCGACCGGGGTGTTAACCAGATGCTCAACAGCACCCGCATCAATCGTGATCACCCCATCAGCATTTCCTTCGATGAGGCGAGGGTTTCTGATGGCATCCCGTTCTGCCAGAAGATTCGAGCTCGGGTAAACCGAATTGCTTCCGCCGTCAATCGCAGCTCGACCAGTGATCAAAGGCTGAAAACGTACGCCGTTGCTTGCACCGCTAGCCAGAGCACCGGTCAATGTGGCAAATGGTGCAGCATCACGGCCAAATCTGTCTGACGCCAGCAACCCGGCACTTGCGGCCGTTGTGGACCGGCTGTCAAGGACCTGAATAAAGTTGTTTCCGAGAGACGTCACAATACCCATCAAATCACGATTAATCGTTGCCCCACTCGCAGGGATCCGTGCCACCGTCACGTTGCCCTCAACAATGGAATTGCCCAAAGTGCCGGTTCTGGACGCTTCACTGGCCAGACCGGCCCCTCGAGAGGCCGCAGTATTACCCGCGAGCGTCACGTTGATCAGGCTGGTTGTTGCTGATCCTTCATTGAAGAGGCCACCGCCGCGCGAGATAGCAGTGTTTCGTGCGATTGTCGTATTGAGGTAAGTCGTCCGGCCCAGATTGTTGACTGCACCACCTCGTGAACCAGCAGTATTGGTGTCGATGGAGGAGCCGAACACATTCAGGACCGCGTTTGGAGCGTTGAAGATCCCTCCGCCCTGATTGAATGCCTCATTGTCAATCACGTTGACATTCCGCAGGATGACAGTGCCTTCGTTAAAGATACCGCCTCCATCGAATGCTTCGCCGCCACGAATGGTCAGGTTCTCGAGGGTGAGTACTGCCCCTGGGAAGACATGGAAGATTCGGTCGATGTCGGCACCCATGATGATCGTTGCTGCAGCGCTCACCCCGCGGATGGTCGTGGAGCCCTTGATGTCAAGGTCCCCTGTCAGTGCATCATCTTCAAAGCGGCCAAGCTGGGTCAGCACGTATTGTCCGGACCCCAACTGGATTTCATCAAGGTGTGGAACCTGGTTGCTTTCCATCACACTGGCACGGAGAGAGACGAGGCCATTAATGTCACGACTCAGACTGTCTCCGACATTTGTGTCAGGGGTATCTGCGAGAGTATTCACGGCAGTGGTGGTCACCCACGTGTCCGATGCATTCGTCAGCAATGCCAGATTTTCTGAATCCAGAATACCGGATCCCGACGCCCTCAATGTCAGTACATAGGTGCCGGAGCCTGCAGTGTTGGAGGACAAGCTAATCCAGTAGACTGTCGCATCGATTCGAGTCAGCATACTGGCGGTCAATGGAATGCTGGCACCGTTTCTGGTCAGGCTGAAGTCGGCGATATCCACGCCGGTGACATCTTCAGAGAAGATCAGTATGACGCCTCCCGCAGAGACGGACCGGGGGTCTGGCGACACAGGCCTGAACGCCGCTGTTGGTCGTGCACCCGGGATGCTGGCACCAGAAGCCCCGGCCCCGCCCGACGGGACAACGGTTGTGGTGGTACCGCTGACCGACCCGCCTGAAAATGTACCCGCCCCGGCCCCACTTGTGCTCGGAGTGCTGGCACCGCCTGGAGCGGCGGCTGGTGCATCAATCGACAACTCGTAATTGCGCGTTGTTCCGTAATTGAAAGGCTTGCCGTTCGCGGTGAAACCGGTACTCGCAAATTCATCAGACAGAATTTCGATGATGTATTCGCGTCCGGCAACAACAGTCGTTGATATTGTGTTGCTGCCGCCCGCATTGACCGTGAAGTAGGCAGGCAGCAGATTCGGTGTGAGAAACTTAGCGACCTCTTCCGTGCGGTTCACGGGATTAACTTCGTAGATCATGTACCGCAGGTTATCGCCAATGCTGTCGAGAGCATCAAGATTAACATCCAGTGGACCCGTACCGGCCGCCGTGAATCGGAAATAGTCACGATCCCCTTTGACGTGCAGGTTCAGGTTGCCGTCGAGGGTCCGATCGTTGACGACGTTTCCTGCCCCGGCAATTCGTCCCAGATTAAAAGCAGAAACGAAGCCGTTGTTGTCATCTAATTCGTCAGCGACAATTGGATTCTCGCCGGCTCGAACGTTGAAGATATCTCCGCGAGACAGCGAGTAAGGGGTCTGTCCTGTGAATGATCCGGTGTTGATACCGGTATCCCACTGGTAGGACCATGGGCTATCCGGGAAAAACTGTCCATCCAGGAAATTGACTTCAGTGTAGAAGTTACTGTAGCCGTCCGTGGAGCTGGACTGTCCAAAGTTATCAAAGTCGAAGTCCGATTCCACTCGCCATGTTGAAGTCCCTGTACCGTCATAACTCCAGCTCGCGCCGGGGTCCACAAAATTGTGCGACCCGGGAACGTCTCCCATCCTGTTGTCGATCCGACCGCTGGTTCTCGTCATGTTACGTTTACGAGACCACAAATCGCCTGGCTCCTGATCCCAATGCCCCGGATCATCGAGCGTAATGTTGTCGTTTGGGGCCGAGGACGTGGGAGGATTACCGACTCCGTTTCGGGATTTGAACTTCGATTCCCAGTTGTCCTGGTAGGCGAATCCGTTGATAACGTCCAGTTGATTTCCCTGATTCCTGCGGAAGGACAGGTCGAAGCGAGACAGCGGATCCCTGACTCCGTTGAAGCCGAATCCTTGCGCCGCATTGAAGCCCCCAAACGTCTGGCTAGCTAATCCCGAAGTAAAGCTGTCGAAGTAGACGTCAGGGCCAAAGTTACCGTCGAACGAGTTATTCCAGACTTCGGCGTCGATCCCCGACTGTCCCAGTTCGAAGCCTGCATTGGCTGCGGCGAATGATCCGACGGAATCCAGTGATCCCACGCGAATGACAAGGCCACCCAATGTTCCAGGGATCAATTCGGTGTTCGGAGCCCAGTCACTCACCAGTTCCCCAAGGGAATTTCTCGTGCCATTATAAGCCTGCCCGGTCCTATCCCGCCCCGTGCCGAAGAAATCACTGGGGGAGGTTTCAAGCTGAACTCGCGAACGATCTGCCGCGTTTCCATTGGATTCGATCAGATTGTCCTGAATTCGAAGTTCGATCTGTCCGCCCACCGTATCCGTAACCTCAACAGCCAGTACGTCCGAAGACGAACTCTGAAGCTGAGAACCGGCCGCGGCATTGACGACATAAATGCCTTCGTCACCGTTGCTCAAAACATCGTTGTTGATGACATAAACGTAGCTGTTTGAATTCCTGCGGTTCAGGATGTCGATCCCGCGTCCAGTGTTCGAAGCCACTCGGCTGTTGCTGATTGTCATGGATGAACGGGCCAGGAAACCAACATCCTGTCCGCCACCGGTTACACGTGGGACTTCGAGGGCGGAGTCCGCGAGATATTCAATCCCGTCTCCAAGATTGCCTGTGACGATGGCGTTATTGACAACCAGGTTAATGTCCGTAGCGACTTCGTCGCCATGTTCGACATTTCCAGCTTCCCGTGCCCCGACGAAGACGGGGTTCCCTGCGTCATGGCCTACGTCAATCCCGTTGCTGCCATTGTTCTGGAAGTAGTTGCGATTCGTTTGAATGATTCGTCGCAGGCCAAGTCTGTCCGCATGAGGACTGTTGTGCTGCGTCAGTTTCAGTCCATCTTCACCGTTGCCGCTGAAGTAATTGGCATTGGCGACGGTTCCGTCACCAAAGACAGCGGAAACACCCTGTCCCAGTTGGATGCCGCTCTGGTCATTTCCCGTAAACTGATTGTTCAGGCCGCTGACATCAATGTCTCGGCCACCGATTCGACGACGGTACAAGGTGTCATTTTTGTCTGTGACGGAGACCATGCGGACGCCGTCTTCGAGGTTGTCGTTAAACTCACTTCCCGTAAATCTGAAGTGGCCGAACGATGTTCCCTCATTGCGCAGACCTGTCAATGTGTTTCCATTGAAGGTCGAATTTGTGGCGTCAAAGTACGTGGTCAGAATGTCATCGTGATTCGAAGCATTGATGCTGAATCCATCGCCAACGTTGCTGTCGATGTGAGTATCCGTCATGGTCCATTGCAGGCCAATTTCTTCGAACACGTTGATACCAACACCGCCTGCCGAACCAACTGATCCGGGTACGCCATCATTAGGATGGAAGCCAGTACCAGCAGGAGTGTGGCCGTTCTCGGTCACAGAGTTACGGTTAAACTGTACGAAGGCCCGTACGTCGGCCTGCAGGTCCATGCGAACACCGTACTGCCCGTTATTGTCAATGATGTTTTCATTGATATAGAAGTCCTGCTCATCCTTGATTGTGTTTTTGGAGAAGATATCAAAGCCGTCCCCCGTATTGTTCGTGGATCGGTTCTTTTCGACCACGAGCGAATTCAGGTAAGCATCAGAACTGCGACGGAAATGAAAACCATCGAGGGCATTGTTGAGGAAAACGGTATTCGTCAGTTTCAGGTCCTGAATTCTCGTGCGTTCTCCCATTTCAAATCGCACGCCGTGTCCGGCATTTCCGCCGTCGTCTATCCCGATAAAGTTACTGTCGATCACCGATTCCGCAAACAACGCAATCGACTCAACGGTGGAACGATCCTGCTCAAGATTGATGACGATCCCGTCGCCGGAGGTCGACAGGTCTCCGTCATTGACGTTATTGACACCTCTGGAAATCGTATTTCCTGCGACGTTGAATCCGGCCGTGCCGTAATCCAGGGCTTCCAGCAAAATCCCTGCCCGAACGTTTTGCTCCAGGATGTTTCCGTCACCCGGAGCGTTCGTACCAATGTTGACGCTGTAACCGATATCCTGAAGTGCAGGCAAAGCAGACTTGTTCGTTGCCGCAAATGGCAGCGCCGTGCCCATCCCGAAGCTGTGGGACTTGACATTGATACCAGTCTGCGAATTGCCTCTCAGCGTATTCCCAACCACATCTCCGTTAAACATGGTGCCGACTGCGACATCGACGAAGATCCCGGCGCCATTGTTTGCGTTGATGATGTTCTTGCCGATTCGCTGTGGCAGCAGGTCGCCGGTCGAAGTCTGTTCATTCAGCCGGACCCACGTTCCGCCTCCGCTATACGTACCGTTGCCCACCGCACCAATCAGGCGGAATGTATCTGCCGTGAGCACCGATACTTTGAAGACCCCGTTTGCTGCGGAGTTCCCCAGAACCCCGGTCACTCGAATTTCCTCTCCGGTCCTCAGCCCGTGAGCCGGTGAAGTGATGACAAGGTTAGACGAATTTGCGGCGGCGGTGATCACGTTGGCTTTCCATGTCCCAAAGCCGTTGCCAGGAACATAGACACCGTTGCCGGTTGAACCGTCGAGTCTGAAGGTGTTGGCATCCACAACGGTGATCTTAAAGACCCCGTTTGCCGCAGTGTTTCCATTCACGTTGCTGATTCTGACCCGCTGACCACTTCTCAGGCCGTGGTTTGGCGACGTAATCGCAATCGGGCCGGTGTTCGTGGCTGCTCTGATCGTTCCCTGTGGGATGGTGTTCTGCATGTCGATCGTGACAAATCCACGAGTGCGATTCGACTGGAAGAGCGGAACATACCAGGCACCACCACCGGCATAGTTGACGCCGGGTAGAGTGCCATTCGCTGCATTCAGGCGAAAGCGATTGTTGTCGATTCGAGTGATCGTGTGAGTGCCATTTCCCGGATGGTTAACGGTTGGGTCGTCGTTAACAAGCCCCTGCAGAATAATCTGATTTCCCGTCACCAGACCATGATTCGTGGAAGTGACCACCACTGTATTCAGGTCCTGCACTCGTTCAACAAGACCGGACCGGGAAGTCGTGGGAAGGACCCCGATTCCGTTTCCGCCGTTGTTCTGAATCACGTTCTCGAGAACAGCACCTGTGAAGTTGCTGTCGATCATGTTGAAACGGATACCGTCTCGACCGGCACCGCTGAAATCATTACCCCTGATGACGCCTGTCATGTCGCTGAAGGAGTCAGCATCAAACAGTAACGCATGGCCAGGTGATCCAAGGACGGTATTTCCCTGAATAACCATGTTGGTCGTTGGGGAGTTCGTGACATCAATAACAATCCCCTGCGTCGTTCCGGCGGTCCGTGGCCCGATCGCAAACTGTGATGCCGTTACCTTTCTCGGATCACCAATCATCTGTCCGGTGATCACGCGAGTGGCCGTTCTGGCCTGATTCTGCATCGTGGTGTTGATGTCCGCGTTGATCAGGTCGTCACCGAAAATTGCTGCAGGCTGGCTGACTGCACGGTCAATATCGATACCGAACGTGATCGCCTCGCCGGGAGCAAAGTCTGAAAAGTTCAGAGTCAGACGCTTCCTGTCTGCACTGACGACTGAACTCACAAACCCTGTCAGAGTCTGACTGGCCGCTGATGCCGTAAATGGTTTTCCTGTCGGAAGGGTCGCATCGAACTCCAGACCCAAAGCTGTCAGATCAAGCACAAATGTTTGTAGCCATTCGCCCTGCGTGGAATTGTTCGTCAGCACCATGGACTGCTGAAAAGTGTCGCCTTCGGCACGGAAAATCAGCCCTGCCCCCTGAGTGACCGTCCCGATTCTTCTGTTGTTCAGAATCTGCAGTCCGTCAACCGGCGAGTTCATGGAGTTCACGCGCAGGAAGTCGCGATTGACCGATGAGATTTCCACATTGTTGATGATATGAAAGTTGTCAGCAGTCCCTGCGTTCACGTCCAGCAGGATGCCTTCAACGCCCGCAGAAGCCACAATCGTGTTTTCTGTAACAACGCTCTCACGAATATCTGAGCCATTGAGTGCACTGACTTTCAGGCCGGGAATCCGCGAGTCATCAATCGTCAGCGCATCGACATCGGTGTTCGACAATGTCAGGTCAATGCCCCGCACAGTGCCTCGGATGTCAACATCTTCAATCGAGATGGTGTGCAGACCGGTGATGTTGGTCAGATCAATGTCAAAACCCAGTGTTGTCGTCTGAGTCACAAGGACGGACTCGATCGCCAGATTCCTCAGGGTCCGTCCCGACAGGTTGATCGAAATCGCATCGCCCGATGTTGGCGAGATGGTGATTCCTTCGATTACGAGGCCATCCCGGCCAGCCATGTCGAGATCATCCACCTCGATACCGCCAGCGGCATTCAAATAGCCAGCTCTCGTGTCCGCATTGATCACCAATGCTGTCAGCAGCGATCTGGCTTCCAGCGACTCCGTCCTGACGGAATTTCGCGACGCTGACCGAGCAGCTCGGCGAGCACCGGATTTCTGAGTGAAATGAAGTCGGGCGGCTGAAAGCCATGTGTTCAATAGCATGGTGCTGTTACCTAAATGCAGACAGACCTGAGAAACTCATTCGAACGACGTTAACTTGATCAACACACAGTCCGGAGCGCAGGAGGCCCCCTGATGAACAAAAGTCATCGCTTCCTTGACTCGGAACAACGTTTCCAATGGGTTGAGGGAAACCCTCAATCCCAATTTGTTTACGCAGGATTCCGTAGATCAGACGTGGAAAGGTTCGCTACCCAACAAAGTCCATCAAACGCTCCGCTAAGCCCGGCAATTTCTGCCGCTGCTGCGGGTCGTGGCAGGGAGGAAAGATGGTCCAAATTGATTTCCCCTGCCCCTCCCATTGTGACTATCAGGTGACTGGCGAAACGACCAGATTTTTCGGAGAATTGCCCGCGCGGCTGCTGAATTGTTTTTTTTTCCGTGAAAACTGAGAGTCTCAATATGCGAGTCATTTCAATTTTGACGATTCTGATGTGCCTCTCCCCGGGGATTTCCTCCGGTCAGGAAAAGAAAACTCGCGATCAGAAAGTTCGTGAAGATCAGCAGCGAGTCACGCAGGAGGGCTTCTGGATCTACAACGACCTCCCGAAGGCGTTCCGGGAGGCGAAGGAAACGGGCAAGCCGATCGTTGTGGTGCTCCGCTGCATTCCCTGCGAAGAATGCGTGAAACTGGATGACGATCTTGTTGATACAGATCCCGTTCTGAAACCGCTGCTTGAAAAATTTGTATGCGTCCGAGTCGTCTCGACCAACGGGCTCGACCTGTCTCTGTTTCAGTACGATACCGATCAGTCGTTCGCTGTCTTCATGCTGAATTCCGACAGGACGATCTATGGTCGATTCGGCACCAGATCCCATCGGACCGAATGGGTCGGTGATGTTTCTCTGAAGGGACTCGCAGAAGCTCTGCAGGGAGCCCTTGAACTTCATGCCGGCTATCCGGGGAACAAAGAATCGTTGGCCGCCAAGACTGGCCCCAAACCTCTTTTTGAACGACCGGAATTGTTTCCGTCGCTGAAGGAAAAATATACCAGTTCGCTCAACTATTCAGGCGATGTGGTGAAAAGCTGCATTCATTGTCACCAGATCGGTGACGCAATTCGAGAATACTATCGATCTCAAAACAAACCAATCCCGGATGAGATTCTCAACCCGTATCCCCACCCAAAGGCTCTGGGGCTGATTCTCGACCCGACGCGTCGCGCGACGGTCCGTAATGTTGTGCCCGGTTCATTGTGTGATGAAGCCGGGGTCAGGCCCGCTGATACAATTACTAAACTCAATGGGCAGCCGATACTATCGGTCGCTGATGCCCAATGGGTGCTCAACGGGATTCCCGGCAGCGGCGGTGAACTGAAGGCTGAAATTGTTCGTGATGGAAAATCGCAGACCCTGACCGTTCCTCTGGCCTCCGGATGGAGAAACCTCGATGATATCTCGTGGCGTGTCAGCGCCTGGGGCCTGCGGAGAATGGTCACGGGTGGACTTGTATTTGAAACAGCGTCCTCCGAGGATCGAACTCAGGCCGGAATTCCCTCAGACAGAATGCTGCTGAAGGTCAAGCATGTGGGTATGTACGGCGCGCATGCGGCCGGCAAGAATGCAGGTTTCCAAACGGATGATCTGATCGTTTCTTACGATGGACGGTCTGACCTGATGACTGATTCAGACGTACTGCGTTACGGTGTGACACAAAAAAAAACCGGGCAGACGGTGGTGATCGGTGTACTTCGAAAAGGCGAATCTCACAGCCTGAAAATTCCTGTGCAGCCCTGATAGAACGGACCCCAGTTGCCATAGAATAGGAATGACACAGTCCGGGGGCTGTAACGTTTTGCCGCTGCAGGGATGACGCGACCTCAGATCGTTGTCGTTGCCGCTTTTGCAGATTCAGTTTTCAAACCTTTGTTCAAAGATCTCAGGGTTTACATATGTTGTCGCATTATCGCAATTTCGCGTTACGCAGTCTGCTGAATTGTTTGTTTCTGGCCTCCATCTCTGTTGTTGCAGGCTGTTCCGATCAGAATGACGGAGATCCCAGGTCCGTGGTTGATTCTTTGGCTGAGATCGAAAAGGCAAAGAAGGAACTGGAAACGCCCCCTGTTCTGACGGAGCCGGTCATACCTGCCGATGATTCAGAAACGGCGGTGGACGAAAGCGACTCCGCGGCCAACGGAAGCTTTAAGGTGAAATTTGAAACGACCGCGGGCGATTTCGTTGTGCTCGTCCATCGCGACTGGGCTCCACGTGGAGCACAGAGATTCTATGAACTCGTGAACTCCGGCTTTTACAATGATTGCAAATTCTTTCGTGTCGTAAGTGGCTTTATGGTGCAGTTCGGTATCAGCGGCAACCCCTCAACTCAGCAAAGCTGGGAACGATCACTCAAGGATGATCCTGCGAAGAAAAGCAATCGACGTGGTTACATCACATTTGCAACCGCCGGACGTGATACAAGAACAACACAGGTGTTCATCAACTTTGTCGATAATGCCTTTCTTGACAGCCAGGGATTTTCTCCGTTTGGTGAAGTGATCGAAGGCATGGACAATGTCGACAAGATTAATGCCGAGTATGGAGAGACGCCCGATCAGGGGCAAATCACCAGCAGCGGAAACAGTTACCTGAACGCTCAGTTCCCTGAGCTTGACTCAATTCGGAAGGCAACGATCATCGAGGAGTGAACGGCCAGCGAGTCCATCGCATATTCTTCCTTTTATTACGTGGCTGACAGGCCGGCCTTTTCTCCTGTTGTCGTGTCCGGCTATCAGGTCGTTGGTGTTGATTACAGAAAGCCAAAGCTTATGTTGATCGCTCTGGGCGACCACCAGCCGGCACTTCAGTCGGCTGATGTCTGGATCGCAGCCAATGCCACGTTGATTGGTCGAGTGACATTGGCGGAAGCTTCCAGCGTCTGGTTCGGTGCTGTGCTCCGAGCGGATAACGAGCCGATCACCATTGGCGCCAGGACAAACATTCAGGACCTCGCTGTGTTGCATACGGATCCGGGCTGCCCATTGAGCATCGGCTCGGACTGTACAGTCGGGCATCAGGCGATGCTCCATGGCTGCACTGTCGGCGAAGGCAGCATGATTGGCATCGGGGCGATCGTGCTCAATGGTGCAAAGATCGGCCGCCATTGCCTGATTGGTGCCGGAGCATTGATTCCTGAAGGAGTCGAAGTCCCGGATCGCTCATTGGTTGTTGGATTGCCAGGGAAGGTCAAACGCGAACTGACCGAGGAGGAAATTTCGCGGTTGCTGGAGAATGCAGCTCAATATGCTCGACGTGCCCGTGAGTATCGCCTGACCGCAAAAGTGATTCCCGAATAGAACTTTTTGTCTCTCCTCCCCCGTTTCAACGCAGCTGGAAACCGCAGTGAGCAGGAATTTCATGTCTCATCGTTCGTCGGTTACTGCTGATGCCCCGGTTTTTGTTGGCACTGATGCCTTTCGGTTTGAAGCGGTGGCTGACTGGGCTCAGCGCCCCGCAAAGTATCAATGGCTGGAAGTTTCTGCTGTGGCGGTCGATTCGCACGACAACGTCTTTGTGTTTAATCGCGGCGATCATCCGGTGATGGTGTTCGATCGATCCGGAAAGTTTCTACGCTCCTGGGGCGAGGGTGTTTTCGCCAGGGCGCATGGGATCACAATTGGTCCGGATGACTGTGTTTACTGCACCGATGATCTCGATCATACCGTCCGCAAGTTTTCGCCGGATGGAACACTGCTGTGGAAACTTGGAACCAGTGGGCAGCCGTCGGATACCGGAGCCACCAGCATCGATTTTCGGACTGTGCGTTACTCTGGTCTTCCGTTTTATTTCCCCA
>JBIIIF010000132.1:0-18999 GCA_044235005.1 Planctomycetaceae bacterium
AGCACTTAAGGCCTTGCATCCGAGAAGGCTCCAGAACACTCTGCAGGCGTTACGTCGACAACTCTGATCTTTCGTTTATCCATTTCAATCTCTGACCGGAAACTTTCACCACGACTTTTCAACCATGATTCAGGCCTCCCCAAGACAACTTCGAATCATTCCGATTGACGATCGTCCTACGATCTGCCACGTCATCCACGCGCTGGGCGTTGGTGGTGCGGAGGTTCTGGTGGATCAGATGATTCGCCGTATGCAGAAGGATTTTCGCTGCATCGTCGCTGTGCTGGACGAGATCGGCGAAATTGGCAATCGTCTTCAGGAAGACGGATTCATCGTTGAGCATCTGCATCGGCAGCCGGGAATTGATCGAGGATGCGCCACGCGTTTGCGACAGTTTGCGGATCGTGAGGGAGCAGAAATCCTGCATGCTCATCAATGCACTCCGTTCTTTCAGGCGATGCTGAGTCGAGGACTCACGGGACGACGACCGGTCGTGTTTACCGAACACGGTCGACATTTTCCGGACACTCCCAGCCGCAAACGAGCGATTGTCAATCGGATGCTGTTGAAACGCTGCGATCGACTGTTCGGCTGCGGCGCGGCGGTGCGTCAGGCTTTGATCAACAACGAAGGCCTGCCGGAATCACGCGTTGAAGTGATCTATAACGGGGTCGACCTGAAAGCTTTAAGCAAACCAACAGCCGGCGCTCGGGAACGCATTCGTGCGGAGTTTGGTTACTCTGCCAATGACTTTGTGGTGGTTCAGGTCGCGCGACTGCATGAGTTGAAGGATCATCAGACGGCGTTGAAAGCTGTCGATGAAGCTCGACACAAAATTCCAGGACTGCGACTTCTGCTCGCCGGTGATGGAGATCAGCGATCGGCTATTAAACAAACGATTCGGGAACGTGGCCTTGATCAAACAGTGACACTGGCGGGAACACGCAAAGACATCGCTGATCTGCTTTCGGCGTCGGACGTCTTTCTGTTGTCCAGCATCAGTGAAGGCATTCCGCTCACCGTGATCGAGGCCATGGCCGCGCGGCGTCCTGTGGTTTCCACGGCTGTCGGCGGGCTGCCGGAAATCATTGAGCATGGCGTCAGCGGAATGCTGGCTCCATCCGGTGACGCATCTTCGCTGGCGGCTTCACTGGTTCAGCTTTATCAGAATGCTGATTTGCGAAATCAGATGGCTGAAGTTGCAGCCGGCCGTGCTCAGGAGAAGTTTTCGCTTCAGGGCATGCTGAACAGTTATCGCGACGTGTACGACGACGTGCTGGGAACCACTGACCTTCGTCAAAAATCAGGTTCGGGTAAAACAAGCGTGACGAATCGTAAGCAGACAGGAGCCCACTCATGATTGCCGAGTGTCCTCCGACCGAGAAAATTGGATCTTTGCTGGTCTTTTCTGACGACTGGGGTCGTCATCCGTCATCCTGTCAACATTTGACACGCAATCTGCTGGACCGATACCCGGTGCTCTGGGTCAACACCATCGGTACTCGCACGCCGCGACTGGACATGCAGACGATGCGGCGCGTTGCCGAGAAAATGCGGCAATGGGGAACGTCCGGACTGACTCGAGTCTTCCGCCACAATCGCAAACGTTCCACGACTGTGCCTCAGCACGAACAGGAAACGCCGGTCTACAGTAATCTGCAGGTCGTCAATCCAAAGATGTGGCCGTGGTTTTCCAGTGATCGAGATCGCCGCTTAAATCGCTGGTTACTGACTCGGCAACTGAGTCCCCTGATCGAAAAGCTGCCGAAGCCTGTCGTTGCCGTGACAACGCTGCCGATCACAGCCGATTTGCCGGACACATTGTCTGTCGATCGCTGGATCTACTACTGCGTCGATGATTTCTCGCAATGGCCAGGCCTCGATGGCGATACCCTGCGACGCATGGATCAGGACATGATCCAGCAGGCGGACAGCTTGATTGCGGTGAGCGAAACATTGCAGGCGATGATTGCGACTCATGGGCGATCGTCGTCCATGCTGACTCATGGTGTTGACGTAGACTTCTGGAATCGCCAGCGAAGCGTTTCCATCCGACCGGAATCGGTAGCGCGTCGCTTCGAGAATGTTCGTGGGCAACTGCGGGTTGCGAACGACAGACGATTAACATCACTGTCGATCATTACGGACAGTTCCGATGCGGAAACCAACGACGGGCGATTGAATGTAAAGTCCACAGCAGGAGAAGCGCCATCGGCCAGCATCAGTGCGGCTGAGGTTCTGGCAACTCCACCGACAGCCGTTGATGGCATCGCGGGCCCGCTGATTGTGTTCTGGGGCGTGATCGATCGACGCATGGATTCTCCGTCGCTGATTCAGCTTTCACAGGATCTGATTGAGGGAACCATCGTTCTGATCGGACCCCAACAGGATCCTGATCCGGCCTTGCTGGCTCTACCTAACGTGCGAGTTCTCCCGGCGCAGCCTTTGTCAGCGTTGCCGGCGATTGCTGAGCAGGCCAATGTCCTGATTATGCCGTACGCCGATCTTCCTGTCACGAGGGCGATGCAGCCCTTGAAGCTCAAGGAATATCTGGCGACCGGAAAATCGGTGGTCGTAAAACGTCTGCCTTCAACAGATGCCTGGGCTGATTGTCTTGACGCGGCAGAGACTCCGGCAGAATTCAGTCAGATTGTGCGAAATCGAGTCTACTCGGGCATCTCCCCGGCTCAGGCCCTGGCGCGTTGTCGTCTGCATCAGGAAAGCTGGAAGAGTAAAGCCGATCGCTTCGAACATATTTTGAAGAGTGAACGCGTTCAATGTCGACTGGCTTTGCCGGATCCGCCAGTGATCGCCTTTAAGCCACCAGCACCGTCCGGAAGTCAACCTGTTCGGTCACAACGGTAGTCAATGAATTTCTACAAAGAGTTCAACTCTGAGTCAGAAACAGAGAATCCCATGAGCGCACCATTTGTTCTTCATACACGAGTCGTCACCGGAGTCGGTGGCGGGCCGGAAAAGACGATCCTGATTTCGCCTCGTTATCTGCGGCAGTATGGAATCGATTGTGCGTGCCTGTTTATGCGACCTCCCGGCGATCCGGGCTTCGCGACTCTGGAACGCAAAGCCGCAGCGTCGGGTGCTGAAATCATCGGTATCGATGACAACGGCCCGACCGACTGGCGCGTGATTCAGCAGTGCATTCGCATTTGCAAGGAACGCAATGTGACAGTGTGGCATGGGCACGACTACAAGAGTAACGCAATTGGGCTGATCGTTCGGATGTTCCATCGGATGCATCTGGTCACGACGGCTCACGGCTGGGTGCGATTCACTTCGCGAACTCCGCTTTACTACAAGATCGATCGTCTGAGCATGAAGCTGTACGAACGGATCATCTGCGTCTCGCAGGATCTGTACGATAGTTGCCGAGAATCGGGGATTCGCGAAAAGAAGCTGCACCAGATTGATAACGCGATTGTGCTGGACGACTACGCGACCGCACCGGCGACGTTGCGCGACAAAGCTCGCTTCGGCTTCGATTCTCAGCGTATTCTCATCGGAGGCGTTGGCCGTCTGTCAGAAGAAAAGGGCTTTCATCACCTGATTAACGCCGTGTCCCGCCTGATCATTGACGGTCATCCGATCGGACTCATCATCGCTGGCGAAGGGCATCTGCGGGAACAACTTCAGCAGCAGATCAACGATCTGGAACTTCAGGACCACGTGCGTCTGGCCGGTTTTATGAATGACCCGCGAGAACTTTATCGAGCCATCGATTTGTTTGTCCTTAGCAGTCTGCGAGAAGGTTTGCCAAACGTTGTCCTGGAAGCGATGGCGTCGCAACGAGCTGTCGTGACCACGAATTGCAATGGTATCCCCAAGCTGGTGCAGCACGAACAGAACGGACTCGTCATTCCGACCGACGATGAGAATTCACTGTATCGAGCCATTCGAAAGTGCGTGCTCTCGGATACTCAGAGGATTGAACTGGCGAGAGCTGGCCGTCGCACCATCGAAGACAGATTCTGCTTTGATCGCCGGATGGAGAAAGTGGTTGGCGTCTATCGCGGACTTTCAAAAGACCTGGCAGCCAGAATTCCCACAACTGCGGTGAAGACATCGGCTGAAGCAGATCTTGCTGATTCGTCAGCAGAGATCTCTGAAAACCTCCTGTCTGCTGCTCGGTAGTACTTTGCAAAACAACAGTTAAGCGAGAGGTGTTTGAGGTTGATTGACGGAATCATTCAACACCCTGCCTCAGGCCGGCTATTGATTCAATCACAACCCGAAGCGGCAGTTTTGAAGTTGCGTATTTTCAGGCCCGGAGAGCCGACACTATGCCGGATGTGTCGGCCCTTCAGGCCTGAGTCGCAGTGTTTTTTGTCGTCCGATGGCTCACGCCACCGGCTGAGGATGTGCCGGGCTTCCAGCCCTGACAAAAAGTGCAACTTCAAAAAGCGTCAGCGAGGGATCTTGTTTCCATCACACAGGCCTGTTGATCCTTCACTGACGTTTCGGGTTGTTAAAAACCATTATGACAAACACGATTTCCAGCATTGCCAGTCAGGATCAGGCGTCCATGATCTCAACTTTACCTGCAACTTCGGTACTCGTTCATCACCAGACGAATCCTCCGTCCGGATGGAACGAGTACCTGACGAAATGGGGATACGACGGCTTCCATCTGCGGACGGAGTGGGCTGCCGTTTTCGCCAAAGGCCTGCGCCATCGACCTCAATTCGTCTGGGCCGAGCAGGATCGACGCATTGTCGGGGTCCTGCCATTGATGCATATCACGGGACCCGTTTTCGGCAGTTTTCTGGTCAGCCAGCCGTACCTGAATACCGGTGGAGTGCTGGCCGATTCGCCTCTGATCGCGAGTCAGCTCATTGACAAAGCCGTAACGCTGGCCGATTCGCTCAACGTCAAACATCTGGAACTCCGTCACGAAAGTCGCAGTGAGCATCCTCGTTTGAACTCCACGAATACCGAGAAAGTTCATATGCGTCTCGAACTGCCCGAGATGAGCGATCAACTGTGGACGGGATTGAAGTCGAAACTGCGGAGTCAGGTCAAGAAGCCTTTGAATGATGCAACTCTGACCGTCCAGTTTGGTCAGCGGGATCAGTTGAACAACTTCTATGAGGTCTTCTGTCAGAACATGCGAGATCTGGGGACGCCTCCATTTTCGAAACATCTGTTCGACGAGATGCTGACTCAGTTCGGAGACCATGCTGAGATCTGTACGGTCATGACGAACGGCCGTCCGATCGCATCGGGATTCCTGCTGCACGGTCCGGAGGTCACTCTGATTCCCAGCGCGAGTTCACTGCGGGAGTTTAATCACACAGCCTGCAATATGTTGATGTACTGGCACTGCCTGAAACGCAGTGTTGAACGTGGACAGAAAGCGTTTGACTTCGGTCGCAGTTCTGTCGACAGCGGGACCTTCAAGTTCAAGCAGCAGTGGGGCGCTGAAGCCTATCCGGCCGTCTGGCAATATTGTCTGCGCAAAGGCGACATTGGAGACGTACGTCCCAGCAGCGGCAAGTTTGACAAAGTCATCGCTGTCTGGCAGAAACTCCCGGTCTGGCTGACAAAACTGATCGGCCCGGAGATCGTACGCGGGATTCCTTAGTCGTGCTTCTGTTGTGAAGGTGATACTAACCCCTGGTCAACGTTTTGAAGTCGCGCTCCGTCAACTGTCTTTTGAGGAGTTGAACTGAAGCGGACGAGACGTCCTTGCCAGGGTGCGGAAGCTTGCGGACGAGACGTCCGCTCTCCGGGAGCGCGGGCGTCTCGCCCGCTGACAATTCCTCAATTCATACCTGACTAAGCTGTAGCACGCTTTCGACTATCCCTTGTTGTTTTGGTCGGCTGATCCGCGGCAGGCTTGAACAGCGCAACTTCAAAAAGTCAAAGCGAGTCATTCCGAGCTTCGCTGGCGATTCTGGCTGGTGTCAAATCACCTACTTCTTCACGGGATCCGCAGCCTTCTTCGCATCCGTAGCCTTTTTCGCATCGGTTCCGGCGGGAGCATCTGAACCCGGAACTGGTCGCTCGAGAATGCCTAACGACGCTCCGTAAAGCAGACAGATCTGCTCCAAAGGGGGCAACTTATTGGCAGACATCCATTCGTCAGCCTTCTTGTCCAGTTTTTGATCCGCAAAGGCACGACCAGCCACGACGTAACACTCTTCTCGCCAGAGGATGTTCTGCATTTGGGAAATCGCCGTCAGAACTACTGCCGGATCTTTCGTGGTCAACGCTGTGGTTTCCACCAATTCGCAAGCCAGAGCCTGACGAAGGCCGGGCAGATCAGTGACAACGGATTCCAATAATCGCAGTCCGGACGCGAGATCATTATCCCTCGTTGCCCACGCACGATCCGCAGCAGCCGCGATGGGTACGATCAATTCCGCGTTGCCGAAGAGTGCTCGCCCCTGACGCAGCAATGCGTCAGGCGTTAAGACTTCTGGAAACTCGCGTCCAAATCGTCGTGCTGTGATCGCGAGGAACCCGCTGAGTTCATCCAGCAGAATTTCCTGTTTCAACTCTGGCGAAGTGTTCATCGCCTGCTGAAGTTCCGCGGTTCCCCCAGCGCGAATGACGCGAGCTAACAGAATCACTTCCAGCAATCGTCGGTCTTCAGCAATCCTCGCATACTGTTCAATGTGTTTGCGATAGTTGCGATACATGGATGCGAACTGAGTGTCCTCGGCAACTCGTAATTCTGCCGCCAGTTGCTTCTTGAAGCCTGCCTCATTGGCGGCCATTTGATTAATCCGGCTTCGCACTTGAGTTGTTGACGGGGCAATCCCGGACAACTCTGCTGACAGCCGAGTCATAATGGTTGCGGCCTGTTCCCGTTTTCCACCGGCGACAGCAGCTCGCAAGACTTCAGACACCGCCAACCCCGTATAAACAAAGGAGCTTCGATCCGGTACGTCATCCTGCACAAGGGCGGATGATGTGGGCAGGAGCGCTGCCGGAGCCACAGGCATTTGTCCCATGAGTGTCATACAGGCTTCGAAACGAGCCACATCTTTTGTCGCCGCTGCAACCGCAGCTTTGACGCGAAGCACACTCACGGCATCAAGCCCGTCAACAGCTTTTTCGATCTGCGCAAACGTTTCCGGTGCGGCCATCCGCGCGGCAGCAATCTCGGTGAGTGCGACAAGGGCATCGGTTAATGTGCGAGGATCCTGGGATGTCTTTGACCAGGCAATGGCCGCCTCCCAGCGATCATGCAGCCCGAGATCAATCGCAACTCCCGCATGAAGCGGATTGATCCAAAGCAGCGCGTCAAGCACCATCGGACCTGTCGTACTGGCGTCACGACTATGACTGGACGTAAAGGACCAGGCTGTCGAAGCGATAGCATCTCGATTGTCGGCAATTGTTGTGTCCAGTTGCCGAGCCGCGATCACAGAGACAGCTTCCTGCAGACGACCGGCATTCACCATGGCCGATGCCAGCCCCATGGCGGCATCCAGCCCAAGCCTGCCTGTTCGCGGAAGCGTTTTGGTTTCACCCAGAGCATCTGTCAATGTTTTCGCGGCTGTTTCCGTATCGCCCGCAGCAATCGCACGCCAGTGGCGAGTCAAATAAGGTTCGATCCGGTAATAGCCGCGGCCGCCTTCGATCACCACATTCTGATTGAATTCCTGAGCGCCTTTGGCTGTCTGATTGAGTCGCAGAAAGACGTCGCCGGTCATCTTGCGAGCCCACGCTTTGTCGCGAAGATTCTGCAATCGAGCCATCCCGATCATGCGGCTGGCATGAGCCTCCACTTCGATCAGAGGATTCACGGCATCCAGAGCCGCTTTCTCTTTGGCAGCTTTCTCCGCCTCGGCCGCCGCGATTTCTTCATCCGAAGGCCCAAAATCCGGAATCACAACCGGTTTGTTCAGCTCCGGATTTTCCGGCGCCTTTTTGAGCAGCGGTATCAACGCTAAGGTGAGCAACAGCAGGATGCCGCCCACGATCCCGTAGACGACCATCGGATTTCGTTTTTTCGGCCTGGCGGCATCGGCAGCGCGACGTGCGGCTTCCGCTTCGTCAGACATTCGAACCGGCTTCCGCTCCGAAGCCTGCTCACTGGGATCATGAGCCGTGAAGATCGGCACCATGCACTTTTCGTTCGCGCACTTCACGGATTTGCCGATCGCATTCTTCGGAACAAACCCGACCTGCTCACACATCGGACAGACGACCTTCAGCAGTCGTCCTTTTTCTGGTTTAGCGGTGGCCTGAATCGCCTGAGCGGCCGCGCTGGCCATGCCAACGCCAAACGGGTCATCTTCATCAACGACCGGTCTGCTGCCGCGCGGACCACCGACCGGGCGAGCGGCCGGCTTGGGCGGTTCCGGTGCAGGTGTTGCCGGACCAGCCGCAGGAACAGTTGGCTCGGCAGGCTTTTCAGGAATCTTACGAGCCCCCGGACGATTAACGACCGGGCCAGCTTTGGGGCGAGGAGTATTCTTGGCACCTCGCGAACCATCCATTGCGGCCCCACAAAACGGGCAATCCACCGGGTTGTCTTCAAGGACAGACTGGCCGCAGGATGGACACGTTGGCAACGACATAGCGTGAACTCAGTGTGCGAGTATTAGAGGCAGACTTCTTCCAGCAGAGTGCTGGCTTCCGATCCGGAAACCAGCGTACCGCCGTCTCAGAAGTCTAGTACACCAGCGACCTTCGAGCGAGTGGAACTCAGGCGAGTCTCCGTGAGTTAATGACGCCCAGGTTAAGAAATCTTCTCCCGGAATGTTCACAGGATTGGACTGAATCCTCTTCAGACCTGCAAACCACGGGAAAACATCGCCAGTATGGAGTTCTGACGGACATGTTTTCAGAGGTCTCAGAACTGTTAAACGGCGGCAATCGAACTTGTCCGGCTCTTTTTCTCCGGATGTTGGCTCAGGCGACCGGCAGACGCGCGTTTTGCGGCTTTGCTCGAAATCAAGTATGCAAACCTGTACGCAAGCGTTGATCGCTGCGATTCACCGCGAAGTGGTTCAAGACTCTGCCATCCTGTCAGGATTAATCGCCGGGATTTCCACCGCCCACGTTCGCGCACATCGTTTTGCGTCGAACGCATTTTGCCCGTCCCAATTGCACCGATCCTGCGGCGCTCGCGGGGTGTTCATTTCGCCCCGTATTGAGCGATTTCGTTTAACGGTAAGCCGAAGGCGGAAGCGAAATCGATCAACGACGCCTGCGGCTTGCCGTTAAACAATTCAATGAGTAGCAATGCTGTCGGGGTTTGAACTCGTGCCGTTTGGCGTGACGTAGTGCTGGCTTCAGCCTGCACCAAGCGTCACATTCAGCGGCCACGTCGACTGAAGTCGACGCTACGAACTGAATCTACAGTCGGCTAACGCTTCGGGCTCAAAGGGGCGATCAAGGACTTTGATTGCGGCGGTCCGCGGACGCAGGCTGAGGCTGCTGACGGGCCAGTTCACGAGTTGCCATGTCATCGCGCAGCAGCAGATTCATCAACGTATCACCGTAAAGATCCCATAACTCTGCACGCGGAGTCGAATCGGGAATTCCAATCGTCAGCATGTCAGAACTTCCGGATCCGGATACGTAACGCTCAAGAGACCCTTCGGAAGTCTTTTCACCCGGCAAACTGATGAGACGAAAGTTCAGCCACTCGGCGATTTCCTTGCCGACTGACTCACAACTCTGGCTGGCAGCGACGATTCCGGATTTGCCCGGCACTGTCCGCACATGAACAACTCGTTGCGGCTGCACTTTCTGCAACTGCTTTAAAAAGAAGTCCACTTCGGCGACAGGACTCGCGGCGGCTTTATCTTCAGCCTTCGGAAACATCGAATTGATGTATTCACCTTTCTGATTCAGAAAGCGTTGAGTCGCCTCGCCGTCAGGATTCAGAGTTCGGATGATCGTACAGTCGTAACCTCCGAGGATCACGCTGTCATCGTGTAGTCTTCGAGCCAGTCGGTCGACAAGTTCAAGGGCCAACGGATCGTTTCCACCGACGCTGCCAACAACCAGTGTTCGATATCCATCATCGCCGGGCGAAGCGACCTGAAACGCACGCTGCCCCGTGCTTTTTCCCGTACCTTCCCACGCGAAAGGCATGGGCGGTTTGACGAGAACACCAGAGGGAATCTTTGGAGCAGGTTTCACGGGTTCGGGAGTCACCGGCTTCTGCATCACAGGCGCGGCTGTTGACGCAGAATCCTTCGCTGGCTCATTCAGCGCCACACGAGCTGTCTCATTGACCGGCTCGGTCGTCTTCACGTCGGGCAATGCTGGCTTTGTCTCCGCCAAATTGGACGGAGCAGACTGAGTTGTTGGCGCTGAGGGTGTTGACTGAGTTGTTGGTGTTGTCGAAGCAACGGCTGGAGGATCTTTGGGGATCTCCTTTGCAACCCGCGATCCCGGATCGACGGGCAGCGGAGCGGTCAAACTGCCGGACGTCGTTGACTTCTGTTCGGGAACAGCAGTGTTCGCCGGATTCTGTGCAGAATTCGTGCTTTGCGGCACAGTCGGCATCTGAGCGACAGCTGGAGGAATCACATCAAACTCGGGCGGTGCCGAGTTTTCTGCGGTCGACAGTTCATTGTTTGCCGAACGCATGGTCGGCATTGATGCGCAGCCCGTCATGGCTCCCGCACAGACGGTCAGCATTAGCAACTGTCGTTGTAAACTCATACGGCCCTGAGGCCAACGGCAGTGTTCGATGCGTGGGGGGGACCACTTCATCTGAACCTCCCATTCACTGGTCATAAAACCTGGAAACAGCGACGATCAGTTCTCAATACCCAACTGGTAACACAATTGTTCAAAACGCTGTTGGAACTCGTCGCTGGAAGAATGCACATGTTCGGCTTCGGTAATGAATCGCAGATCTTCGATCCGCGCGACCTGGTTGTCTCTGAAAGCCCGCTCGTAATCACCGTTCTCACGGCCGTACACAAACAGAAGCTTGTGTTCATCGAGCTGCACTTCCATCGGCTTCCTTGGATTCAGGATGGCAATGCCGCAGCACCCGTCATCCATTAACAGGTCTTCAAAGTCATAGAGAATGCTTTGTAGTACCGGCATATCGATCTGTTCGCGGTACAGGTCTGTATGCTGCCCGTTGTTCTTGTCGTGACTCGTCTCAAGAACCACGTCGACTGTTTCACCCAGCGGGTCCAGCAGTGACAAAAATGTGTCGAACAGCTTTTCACGAGTCACTGACGACATCAGCACCGGGATGCGGGCTCCGGAATCCTGATCCACGTACCATTCGTGACGGAAGCCGGTCCTTGGGATGATCTCAAGATTGTATGACGGCCTCACCGCGTCAGTGAGCGTGAAGTCGCCGTAGCGAGCGATGCTCATGTGCGCATCCAGCTCAGCTTCCGACAGGTTGCGAAAGCTGCTGACACCATGGGTCGCTTCGCCATCACGGTAGTTGGACTTCAGAAAGTTCTTCAGAAAACTCATGACATGATTCCGGCGCAGAATAGTTTTTTGACGCGTTCAGCCAGTCTGCCGAAACCTAGCACTCAACCGACGACGGGGAGCCGGGATTTAGACTAAACGACGATTTTGCAGGGAAGCCTCCATTTTCCAACACGAACATGCCGTCCGGAGAAACTCTGCCGCCTCGGCCCGGTGGCCGTTCGCCCGGCATGGTGGCCCTACAAACGTCAAATTCGCTGCAGATTCTGCTGCTGCTTTTGACGAAAAAATCTGTGATACTGTCAGACATGAAACATCGATGGGGATTCATCCTGATGACTTTGCTCTGGCTGGTCTGCAGCTCCTCCAGCCTTTGCGCTCAAACACCGCGATTAATCGCAGTCACGCCGGGCACGCAGGAGAAAAAAGCGGCCACACAAAATCAGCAGCACTGGTATCGCATTGAATTCGATGGCAAAGCCGTCGGTTACGAGTCGCTGACGACCACCCCGATGAATGCGTCGCCCCGTGGTTCCGCCAACACCTCCGGTTTCGTTCGACGCATCCGGGATACTCGCCTGAAGCTCCGACGCTTCGGAACAGACCTTTCCGTATCTGCTCATCTGGAAACCATCGAGACGGTTGACGGCATGTTGCAAAGCTGGTCTCTTCGTCGGACCGGCGCCGATGGCGCGTCGATTGAACGTTCCGGACGATGGCTTGCAGAGAAGTCCGCGTTCGAATTGATGGAAAATGTGGGCGGCTCGGTTCGCCGCGAAATGCTGAACACCATCGTCCAGCCGAGATCGGCGATTTTCCCGGCCTGGTTACCCGCCGCCTCCACAGGAACTCAACGACTGTGGACAAGCGCTGTGTTCTTTCCGGAAACAGCCGCCATTGTCGACGTGGAAATCGAACGCGGGAGAACTCAGTCTCTGCAGCTTTCAGACGGCACAACGATCGCGGTGACACGTTTTGACTATTGGCCAACGAGTAATCCCGAGATGAAGTCGTCGATTTACTACGACTCCGAACTGATGCCGATTCGAATCGAACAGCCTCTTATTGGACAAACCTTGCGGCTGGAACGAACCGACGCCGCCGACGCGCTCGGCCAGGACAGCATGGATTCTCTTGATCTGCAGTTTCGCAGTGTGCTGCCAGTAAAGCGAACGCTGACCAACCTCGAACGCAGTCCGTCTCTGAGATTGAAAGTGACTGTGGGAAAATCCGAACAGATTGATCTGCCAACTTCCGAATTCCAGACGGTTGAGCAGGTCGCTTCAAATGAACTTCTGGTGACGATACTGCGGCCGGTCATACCAGAGGCTGGAAACCTGGAGTCGATCACCAATCCTCGCAAACCGTACATTGATCCTGGTTATACATCATCATCTCGCTGGATGACGACAGAGAATGAAGACCTGAAACGAATGGGCATCATCGCCGCCGGCGCGACTTCGGTACCCATCGACAAATGTCAGCGACTCACACAGTACGTCTGGAAGCACCTGCGAGTTTCGCCGTTCTCAACGGCCATGCAGCCAGCTTCTGAGATTCTGAAAACGATGCGCGGTGACTGCACGGAACACGCCGTGCTGTTGAGCGCCCTGATGCGTTGCCAGGGAATTCCGTCACGAGTTGCCGTCGGCTTCGTCTATGTGCCGAACCCCTCGGCATTCATGCCGCACATGTGGACGGAAGCGCTTGTGGATGGAAAATGGATCCCCTTCGACTCCACTCGCGGCCCCATCGGCGTCGGGGTGACTCACTTGAAGGTCAGTGATTCAGTGCTCTCTGATGACATCGGCAGCGGCACAACGCTGTTCATTCCTCTGCTCAGCTTTCTCGGCCGAGCAACGGTTGATGCGGTGGCGGAGAATGGTTTGAAGGCGAACTGACTGCGGGACAGTCCCGAAACAAGTTCCGTCTATCCCAACCCGAAGCGTCAGTTTTGAAGTTGCGCATTTTCAGGCCCGGACGGTCGACACATCATTGCGGTTCAAGAACGCCTATAAGCACACATCAGCAACTTCGGGGTCAGCACTAAGATTCGCCAGCGTTGGTAGATGTCGACTCAGATGACGCAGCATGTCGGCCACTCGTTCCTTGCAGCTTCTGAAGAAGCACGAAGTGGAATGCGACCTGCCATATATTTGGGATTGATGTGTCGACCCTCCGGGTCTCTGGATGCAGAGTCATTCGGTTCCGGGGCCTGACGACCCCGGCAGAGGATATGTCAACACTCCGGGCCTGAGTTGCAGGTTGTGCTTTGTCCCCGCGGGTTGTTCTACCTGCGATATGTTTGGGCGTGAAGAGCGGCGAAGTCGAGCGGAATTGAAACGGACAATCTTTTGTCGGCGCTAGGTTACGACGGTCATTCGCGCAGTGCCACGGTTTTTCCCGAAGGTTGAATTGGCAACGGTCTTGTCGAAGAGTTCGGGAATGTGTCCAACCGCCTTTCCATTTGCGAATGGCGTTGTCCCTGGTATCCTTGAGACACTGCCGCGTTCGAAATTCATCCAGCCCGCCTTCCGGAGTTGCCATGAGCATTCTTGGCTTGTTATGTCTTTTGCTGTGCTGTGGCACGGTGCTGGCGGATGAGCAGTCTTCGGGCGATAAGCAATCCACGCAGCCTTCGAATCAACAGCGTTCGTCTGACGATGCTTTTAAATCTGAAGTCATGCCGCTGCTGAAGCGTCACTGTATTAAGTGCCACGGAGTTTCCAAAAAGGAAGCAGGCCTGCAACTACATTCGGCAGTTCGAATTTTTCAGGGCGGTGAATCCGGGGCCGTGGTGATCCCAAACCATCCGGAAACCAGCTCACTTCTGACTCGAGTTCAGAAAAACGAAATGCCCCCGGAGAATCCACTGTCCGCTTCCGAAAAGCAGATTCTGGAAAGCTGGATTGCTGACGGAGCCCCCGGACTTCCTGCCAGCGAGGCCGAGGCCGATTCCATGCGGCGGGATGAGCACTGGGCGTTTACTCGGTTGCAGCCTGCGGAACCCCCGCATGTGAAGCAGTCAGAGAGTTGTCGCACTCCCATCGATCAATTTCTCCAGTTCGAATTGGAAAAGGTCGGCCTGCGAATCAGCCCTGCGGCCGATCGACGCACCTTGATTCGACGCGTGAGCTTTATTCTGACGGGCTTACCACCGACTCCGTCAGAGATCGACCGTTTCCTCGCTGACGAATCTGCTGATGCATGGAACAACATGGTCGAACATTATCTGGGCTCCGAACAGTACGGTGTTCGCTGGGGACGACATTGGCTTGATGCTGCTGGCTATGCGGATTCAAATGGATACTTCAACGCCGATTCTGATCGACCACTGGCGTGGAAGTATCGTGACTATGTTGTCCGTTCCATCAACGCCGACAAACCGTTCGATCAGTTTGTGCGTGAACAAATTGCCGGCGATGAATTGTCCGGATTTGATCCGGAGAAACATCGCAAAGCCGCCACTCAGGAAATGATTGATCAGCTTATTGCAACGCATTACCTGAGAAATGGCCAGGACGGGACCGGTGAAAGCGATGGCAATCCGGATGAGGTTCGCATCGACCGCTACACAGCCCTGGAATCTTCTCAACAGATCATCGCGTCGTCCCTGCTGGGCCTGACGTTTCAATGTGCCAAGTGTCACGACCACAAATTTGAACCGTTGACGCAGAAAGATTTTTACCAGTTTCAGTCTGTCTTGTTCCCGACCTTCAACCACGAGAAATGGGTGAAGCCCAATGATCGGTTTGTCTACGCCAATCTTCCGGGCGTTTACGACGCGTGGGAGAAGCGAATTGCGGACGCCAAAGAACAGCTTACGACTCTTCAGAACGATCTTCGTGACTGGTCAATGAAGAATCGCCTGCCGGAGTTGATTCGCTTCTCTGATGATTTTTCGATCGGCGATCGCCTGAACGAAAACTGGAGTTCCACGATCTCCGGTGACGACAGTCCTGCCGGAGTTTCCACGATCAATCTTCTGACCACCGCACCAGCGAATCTTAACGATCAGCCACTGCCGGCCGCGTTGAGCTCCAATGGTCTGCTACAGATCGTTGAAGGAGGGGCAACCGGTGATAAATGGCTGGCGACGAAGCAAACATTCGACTGGACTCCGGAAGTCGAAGGGCAGTGGATTCAGGTCACCTTTTCACTGATTGAGACAAAGGTGCGAGACGACGAAAAGCCGGCCGAGCGAATTGCCTACGGGATTGCTTTGCATGACTTCAACAACAACAGCGAGGTCGCAGGTGGCAATATTCTGATCGATGGCAACCCGGCTGGCGGTGCTTCAGTGCATGTCGATTATCCCGGGCCGCAATCGACTCATGCAGGAAACATCGGTAGTGCGGGGTATGTGGCTGGCAAGTCCTATGGCATCCGAATTACTCATGGGGCAAATCGCAAGTTTCAACTGCAGCATGTGGTCGATGGTCTTCCCGAGGGCCAGACGATCGAACTCGCCGAGGAAAATCTTCCAGACGGTTGCTTCGCGTTTGGTCTGTGCTGTCAGCGCAGCTTTCAAGTCGACAATGTTCTGGTCGAAGCGTCGTTCGCCGTCGATTCACAAACGCCGAACGCTCCGGCCGTAGTGGAGTTTCAGGCCGAACTGAAGAAGCGGCAGGATGAGATCAGGAAGGTTGCTGATGAGATTCCGAAACTGCAGGCAGAGGAGCCCGGTCGGATCGCCTGGCAGACCGATACAGAGCATTCACCGCCGGAAGTCTTTCTGCTGGATCGCGGTGAGTATTCGCATCCCAAAGATAAAGTGGAACCGGCTCCGGTTTCAGCGTTGAATGATGACACCAATCTGATGGAAATCGCTGCTCCTCCGGGCGGATTTCCATCATCGGGCCGTCGACTGGCCTGGGCCAACTGGGTAACGAAGCCCGGTTCTCGAGCCGCCTCGCTGATGGCTCGCGTGCAGGTGAATCGAGTCTGGCAGCAATACTTCGGCACTGGTCTGGTCAGCACTCCGGAGAATCTCGGTATGAGCGGTGCGGAGCCGACTCATCCGGCGCTGCTGGACTGGCTTGCTCAGGAATATATTCGCTCTGGCTGGAGTCTCAAATCGTTGCATAGATTGATCCTGCAGTCGGCCGTATTGCAGCAGTCCAGCTTTGCCAATCAAGAGGGAACCGTGGCCGATCCTTATAACAAGCTGCTCTGGAGATTTCCGATTCGTCGTCTGGATGCGGAAGCCGTGCGAGATTCCCAGTTGGCCATCAGCGATGATCTTGATCTGTCGCTGGATGGCCCCTATGTCCCGACAACTCGCAACGGAGCTGCTGAAGTACTGGTTCCAGAAGATTCTTCAGGGGCGTTTCGTCGTTCGATTTATCTGCAACAACGACGCAGCCAGGGTTTGAGCCTGCTGAATGTCTTCGACGCGCCGACGATGGTGGTAAATTGTACTCGCCGGCCGGTCACGACAATGCCTTTGCAGTCGCTGACGCTGTTGAATTCGGAATTTGCGGTTCGCCGAGGTCAGAATTTTGCGAAGCGAATTTTGAGCGACCAGACGATCTCGGATGAGGATCGCATCAAGCAGGCTTTTGTGCTGGCGACGGGCGTTCCATGTGAAGACGACATCACGGCGGAATCACTGGCCTTCATTAAGCAGCAGCGGCAACTTTATGCCGAGTCATCCGGCAGCCAGCACAAAGCCTGGTCCGATTTCTGCCAGCTTCTGCTGGCCAGTAACGGCTGTTTGTATCTGGAATAGAGTTGAACAGATGAATCAATACCACCGAACGACAAACGGTTTATGACGGAACCGGCACGCTGTCCAGCAGAGTTTTGAGAACCTGCGAGGCTCGTTGGCGATGGCCCTCTTTGAGAATTCCTCGACAGACAATGCGATGGGCCAGCACGGGGATGACAATCTGCTTGATATCGTCGGGAATCACGTAGTTGCGTCCCTCGCAAAACGCCACTGCCTGAGCAGCTCGATACAACGTCAACGTGCCGCGAGTACTCACGCCCAGTGTCAGTTCGTTGTGCGATCGCGTCCGCACTGACAACTCCAGCATGTATTCGGCCAGTGACGTATCCACAGCGACATTCTGCACCTGTTTCTGAAGCTGCAAAACTTCATCGGCATTCGTCACAGCGTTGAGAGATTCCACAGGCTGGCCACTCCGATGCTTCTGCAGAATCTCCAGCTCGGACTTACGGTCCGGATACCCCACGCTCAGACACATCATAAATCGATCAAGCTGGTTTTCCGGCAATGGATAGGTGCCTTCAAACTCATAGGGATTCTGAGTTGCGATCACCAGAAACGGTTCCTGCAACTGATGAGTAATCCCGTCGACGGACACCTGCCGTTCGCTCATCGCCTCCAGCAATGCACTCTGGTTTCTGGGCGTGGTCCGATTGATTTCATCAGCCAGCAGAATGTTCGTGAAGATCGGGCCAGGCCGAAATTCGAAATCACTGGTGCCGGGGCGATACACACTGGAACCAAGGATGTCACTTGGCAGCAGGTCGGGAGTAAACTGCATGCGGACGAATTTGCAGCCAAGGCTTTTCGAGAGGGCTCGAGCCAGAGACGTTTTTCCCAGACCCGGAGCATCTTCCAGCAGAATATGACCACCAGCCAACAGAGCGACGACGGACAGCTTGATCGTCTGCTGTTTTCCCAGCACAGCGTTTTCAACATTCGCAATGATGCGACGCACAACGTCATGACTCACAAACGGCTCCCGATGGGCATGGCCCGTGGTTCAATTCGCAGACCGAAAGCCAGGTGATGCCCCGCCTGATGCCGAATCGAAATCCGGAATACAGAGTGGAGTGCGGGACATAACGAAGTCTCCTCTGATGTGTTCACCAGCAATCACGGATGATCACTAATGGTCACACGGGGACCTCAGCGCCGGCGGGCTTGTCGTGGACTGCAGATTCACGCCGTCGATTCGGGCAGTATAGTGGCCAACTCGTCAAGGGACAGGATCACCGAGTCCGTATTTAACAGACGCCCCTTCATAGTCCTTCATGGCCTGCGGCATGAGTTCTCGCAGAGCAGCGGCACGAGTCGCGTCGGCCGGATGAGTTGACATCCACTCCATCGGAGCTGCCCCCTGCTTGCTGCCCGAGAAACGTTCCCAGAACGTCGGGGCTTCGGAAGGATCGTAACCGGCTTTTGCCATCAGCAGCACACCAATATGGTCTGCTTCCAGCTCGTGCTTTCGGCTGTACGGCAGAATCACGCCGTATTCCGAAACGACGCCATAAGCCGTCAGGATCATCTGCTGCTTCTTCTCATCCTGGTTCTGCATAACGTAGCTGCCGAGAGTTTTCCCGGCATTCTGAGCTGTCTGGTAGGTCATGCGTTCGCCGCCGTGGCGAGCAATCGCATGAGCCACCTCGTGCGACATCACCACCGCCAGTCCCGCTTCGTTCTGACAAACCGGAAGAATTCCCGTGTAGATCGCGACCTTTCCGCCTGGTAGACAGAATGCGTTCTGTGTTTCGGATTCGATGACATTAAACTCCCATTTGAAGTCGGGACGATTAGCCGCATCGGCAATTCGCTGGCCGACTCGACGAACCATCTCGGTTGCCTTTTCGTTCTTCGTCAACGGCTCCGACTTCAGCACT
>JBIIIF010000371.1:0-5600 GCA_044235005.1 Planctomycetaceae bacterium
AGAGAGAAATAAGCCCGGAACCAGTCCCGATCTCAAGCACGGTTGAACCGGGCAGGCGAGGATCGTTGAAGATCTTCTGTCGGAGGCTGTCCGTATCCGCTGGTTCCCAGAAGACAGACTCCATAATCGCCACATCGCAGGGCAGCCCGTCGACAGGCTCCCAACGAACAATGCCCGGAGTTTTCTCTCGGCCTGCTGTCTGCGCAACAATGGGGGCGAGATGATTTGCGGCACCGGGTTCTGACCGGGGCGAATCTGTGCCGCAACCTCCAGGAAATAGACAGAGCAGCAACACCATGATGAACTGCCGAGTGTCAGGAATGATCTGCAGCATCACGACCATCAGAGCTTCAATCCCGCGCAGGATGTTCTGTCCCTTGAAGAGTTGTGCAACGGAGCGTCGAGCCCGCTGCGGGTTTTATACTTCGCAGCTATGCGGCGTCGCGAACATTACCCGAGACATTATTCCCGCTGCTGGAAGAAGAGTCCATGCTGCCAATCTCGCGCGACGTAATCTGACTCAGGAGGTCTCGAATCGCGTGTTCCGCTTCCAGTCGTTCTTTGTGCCAGCGATTCTGGAGTTCTACGATCTGTGCCTGCAACATTTGAATCGTTGAGGCCTGATCCTGAACAACGGAATCGGTCGTACGTGAAGAATGCTGTTCCTCGCGAGCGGCAAACCATTGCTCCAGTTCTGCACGATCTCGTCGGAACTGTTGCTGTCGCTCAGCCACATCACTGGCGGCTTCCTCAACCTTATCTCGATCGGCGTTAATCTGCATCCGCAGGCGATCAAAAAAGGCCTGAACATCCCCGCGAGCCTGCTCCAGCCGTGCGCGAGCGATCTCCGGAGAGACACTGTCACGGACAAGATTGGTTCGAGCTTCTTCAATCACCAGACGCTGCTCCAGAATCTCCGACTGAGTCTGATCCAGTTCTGATCGTAGTCGATTGAGTCTCTGAGAGCGATCTTCGAGGCGTGCGGCCAGATCTGCCATCGCCATTTCCTGCTGCCGCACTCTTCGCTGCCGACTTTCGATATCCTGAAGAATCGCGTCGCGTTCTTCTTCACTGCGTCTCTGAAGCCGCTGAATGTCTGAAAGCGCAGCCGAGCGCGAACGGTCAATGATACGTGATTCGCGAGCGATCGAGGATTCGCGATCCGTCAGCAACTGACGTACGTGCTCCAGTTGACGGAAGCGAAGTCGGTGCTGTTCGAGGAATCGCAGACGCTCACTGCGGAACATCTGCTGCTCACGACGGAATTCACGCAGCTCCGCTTCAAGGTCTTCCTTCGCGCGAGTCAGATGTTCGAACTGAAAGCGATAGCGACGCTGCAGATTGTTCTGTTCGGTCAGTAATCCCTGACGTTTCTTTTCGATCTCTTCTTTAAGCCGCTGCTGTTCTTCTTCGACCTGCTGACCAAACAATTCTCTCTGAGCCTGCAGGTCGTCCGCCTGCTGGGCGATTTCCTGAAGTTGATGCTCATGGGCCAGTTGCCATTCGGCTTTCTGACGATTCAGCAGCACGATTTCAGCGGTGAGGTCTTCACGAGCCCGTTCGGCTAGTCGCTGTTTTTCATGCTTCAATTCGTCATCGATCTGGCGGATGCGGTCAGCATAATCCTGACGTTCGCGTTCGGCCTGAATCCGCAGGCGATCGCGTTCGGCATCCAGAATCGCACGTTCCTGGCTAAGCTTCATACGATCTTCGTCAAGCTCTGCCCTCACAGAAGCCTTCAGGATGACTCGCTCTTCAGCGAGCGCCCGCTGGGCCGCTCGAAGTTCAACCACCTGTCGCTGTTGCAGTTCTTCGTGCTGTCCAATCTTTCGCAGACGCTGCTCAAGATCAGCCATCAATTCGCGTTGATCCGCCCGATCACGTGCGACCTGAGCAGCGAAGTCCTGAGCCCGTTGCTCAAAGGCTCGGCGTTCGGCTTCGAGCTGTTGCTGGTCGGCAACGATCTCAGCGCGACGCTGTTGGAGTTCCGAAAAACGATGCTGCAGAGATTCCGCCGCGGCCGATGCCTGCAGCAGGATCTTCAATGCATCCGATTCACCGGAGAAGGGATTCAATAATTCCGGAGTCGCAGGTGACACAGTCGCAGGTGACACAGTCGCAGGTGACACAGTAGCAGGAGTCTGCGCAATTCTGGCCGCGCCAACGCCAGCAGCATCTGACATCGTCAGATTCTCAGCATGGTTATCCGCCATGTTCGGGACTCCTTTCCCAAACGACCACAAAGACATGTCACACGGGCCTAAACCCACGTTGCATCACCGAAACAAAAAAACTAAAGCACAGCCTGAGTCCAGAGCCCGCCCGCTCGTTTTGCATCCTGCAAACTATTGCATGGCTGAACCCTGAACTTGATGAAGGCTCCAATAGAATTATGTCAGAGCCTTATCCAGCATATTGACGAAGTGCTGCTTTGGAGGAGCACCGACAACTTTGTCAACTAGCTGTCCATTCTTGAACAACATCACGGTCGGGATGCTTGTGATTCCAAACCCGGCAGCGGTCTGATGATTGTCGTCGGTGTTGACTTTGCCAATCTTGATTCGCCCGGCGTACTCAGTGGCCAGTTGCTCCACAGTTGGCATCAGTTGGCGGCAAGGACCGCACCACGGAGCCCAGAAGTCAACCAGCACCGGCTCAGCAGATTCAAGTACTTCTGATTTAAAGTTCGCGTCGGTAAACTCGTGCAAATTACCAGCCATCTCACATTCTCCTCATTGATTCAATTTGTTCGCCACCAAAACATGGCCAATATCTTCGTTCCGGAGTTTCCGGATTGTCTTCGTGATGCCGTGAAAACGGTTGTTAACGGTTGTGTCGACTAACGAGGCCTGATGGGTTCAACGATTAAAGTGGAGACGCCCACTTGTACCCAGTTAACGCAAACCAACACTCTCCGCTGGACACTGGCCTCGGATTGAGGCCAAACCATCACAAGTGTCCCGGCAAAAATGCGAAGCGTGCAGAACCCTCTGCCGCGTTCGTCACTGCCGTGAGTCGGATTATTGGACAACGTTACGACACTGTCAACGCGGTTAGCGTTCACCATGTTGGACATTCCCCGCCATTTGCCTTCTTCTGACCAAGAGCCGGCGCACTGCTCTCCTTCTGTGCCTCAAGCGGCAGATTCCGCTGGAAAGTCTCGGCAACGCTGAGGGAAACGTCGCACAACAGCAATGTCGTTCAGCAATACTGCGGTCACGGTCAGGGCCAGAATCGTGTTTCCCGACGAAAATCGTTCACACATTGATCACCAGCAGAGGTAATGGATTTGACAGGCAGGACATTGCTGGTGAGCAAAATCTGTCGTTTCAGTCGAAAAAGGTGATTTCTGTCGACCGCTGACACTCTGTCACCGATAGCCTCTTTGTGGTGCAAGGTCTCGGCGTCTGAAGAATGCCGGCCAGATGAAGTTTCCGGAGCAAATTTGCCCGCGTTAAATGCCCTTTTCGACTTCCGCGATTATGCACGGAGACCTGAAAATCAGTCGAGTGATCCTGTCCGGAAGCTGTCTGCTCCTGATTGCAGGTCTATTGGCAGCAGAAAGCCTGATTCTCGAACAACCGGGGCTGAGAACCCTTTTTCCGCTGAGTACTTGTGTCTGGTGCTTTTGCAGGTTCTATTGTTTCTCCGTCTACGTTTTTCAGCACTCTCTTGACGCAAACTGTCAGTTCAGTGGTCCTGTGGCGTTCGTGGGTCATCCGGGGTGGAAAATTTGAATCTAATGCAGACACTTTGCCCTCTTCGATCAAAAGCTATCCATGTGACGGCACTGGGATTTTCTCTTGCCGTGTTCACGAGTTGTCTGAGTTCGTTCAGCTATCCTGCCCTGTCGATGCAGGGAGCGTTCCCGATGGAGATTGCCGCTAAGTCTGAGGCAGAACCAGAAAAAGTCTGCATTGTGGATGACGATGAGATCTCAGAGGCCAGCGGCATCGCGTTGAGTCGTCGGCAAACAGATGCCGTGTGGCTGCACAATGATTCCGGAGACTCGGCAAGACTCTTTCTTGTTGGGTTCGATGGAAAAACTCGAGCGATTCTGACCCTGAATGTCGAACGTCCGATAGACTGGGAAGACATGTGTTCGTTCGAGGCCGATGGTGAGAAGTGGTTGCTGATCGGAGATACGGGCGACAATGGGCGGATCCGCTCCAAAACCGAGCGAGCGTGTGAGCTTCTGCTGATCAAAGAGCCGGAGATTAAACGCGTTAGCGGAACCCCTGTGAGCATCAAAGCTGATGTTGTCAGTCGAATCGAGTTCCAGTTCCCTGAAGGGCCTGAAGACTGCGAGAGCCTTGCCGTTGATACTGAGTCCAAAGAAATTTTGTTGCTGACAAAATCTGTTCCACAAAAATGTCAGATGTTTCGACTGCCATTGTCCACAGAAACCGGCCGACGAAAACTTAAGGCTGAACCCATTGCTTCTCTGGCCGTTCCCTTTGCCACGTCCATGGATGTTTCAGCCGACAATCAGAGTCTCGTTATCGTCAATATGTTCAGCGGTGCATTGATTCGACGAGGAACAAACGAAACGTGGGCTGCGGCCTGCCAGAAGCCCATCACGGTACTGACACTGCCCGCGCAGCCGCAATGTGAAACGGTATGCTTCGAATCGACGGGCAGCTCGGTTCTTGTCAGCAGTGAACGTACGCGGCAGCCTCTGTGGAAGATCCGCCTTCCCGAGACAGAACGCACCGAGTAGATGTTAAACGACGACAACACCGAATCGCGTCAGCATCGGGCGTACTGCCCGCAGCACTGCAGTCGGCCTGGTCAGCGTTTCACGTCGAGATGGAAGTCGTGCTCATTGACTTTTCCAGCCGCGATCTCAACTCGCAGTGTCGATTCACGATTGAACTGCTGAGGGATAATCTGGATACCAACTTTCTTTGGCATCGCAATCAGAGTGCTCCCGGAATCTTTGATATCCTGTTCCTCGAAACCTTCCACCTCCACCCGGCAGTTCCCCACTGGAACGCCACCCTTATAGTCGATGAGGTACGATCCATCCCGAATCGGCCCTTGTGCCGATGGACCGCTGTCGCAAATGAAGCGAATGATGCCGTCCTTAATGTCATTTTTTTGCCATGTCACTTTGCCGGAAACGACAACCCTTTCAGGCTCGTCGCCACTATCTGAGCAGCCAGACAAAACCAGGCTGACAAGAAGAATCGCCACAGCCATTATTCGTGAAATCAGTGCAGTAGCTTCCATCCTGTACCTCGAATATCAATACAGAGTCTGAACACAGGGAAACACCATGTTGGAGAAACGGCTTTTCCAAAGCTCAGCGGGACAGCTGAAGCGAGGTCAACTGAACCCCATCGACGTCCTGCGCTGCGCTCAAGCCAGAGGAAACAATCGAACCGAAACTGAATCATCAACTCTCAGAATTCACCGACAATTTCGCCGCCCTGGCAGGTCGCCAATTGGTTGAGCGTCGCCTGACTGATGTTTTCCGAAAGAAATCGAACACTGCCGTCTGCCAGAACAACCTGTGCTCCACCAACATGCTGACTCTGAAGTGCCGCGTGACGCGGGCCACCGCAAAACGCACCACTCGTTGTATTCGGGCCACGACA
>JBIIIF010000133.1:0-18944 GCA_044235005.1 Planctomycetaceae bacterium
GGGTGTCGATTCGATGGGTGAGTTCGAGATCGCCGGACGAACATTTCCGGTTGCCGATCCTTCGCGAGGTGCCATTGCGGAGTTATTGACATGACTGCGAACGCAACCGCCAATCCTCACCAGACGAAGCTGCTGAAGGAATACAAACTTGACCGCCCACTGACCTCGTGCCACTGGGATCCGCAGTCGCGTTTTATTTTCTGCGGCGCGGAGGACTTTCTGATTCATCGCATCGATCCGGCCAGTGGCGAGAAGATTGCACTTGCGGCGCACGACAGTTGGATTCGTGCCTTTGGATCATCGAGCGATGGCGAGACGCTTTATAGCGGAGGATACGACGGTCGGCTGGTTTTCTGGCCTGCTTCCGCAGCGAAGCCGGAGCCATTGCGAATTCTTGAAGCACATCAGGGCTGGGTTCGCGCGATCGCAGTGAGTCCTGATGGAAAACATGTCGCAACGTGCGGCAATGATCGATTGGTCAAGGTCTGGGATGCGGCCACTGGAACGCTCGTTCGTGAGTTTTCCGGGCACGCCAATCACGTCTACAACCTGATCTATTCTCACGATTCCCGTCAGTTGTTTTCATGTGACCTCAAGGGCGTCGTAAACGCCTGGGCACTTGATGCGGACAAGCCTCGGGCTCTCGTGACTGTCGAGCAACTGCATGGATACGACACAACGTTTCGAGCGGACATCGGAGGAGCTCGCAGTATTGCACTGCGAGGCGATGGCGGTCAGATTGCTCTGGGGGGAATTACAAAAGTCTCGAATGCGTTCGCCGGCGTGGGGGAAATCATTGTCGCTCTTGTGAACCCTGCCGATGGAAAACTGGATCTCGTTCTGCAGTCCAAAGACAAGACCACTGGAACCACCTGGGGACTGGCCTGGCATCCTGATGGATTCTGGGTTGGTGTTTCCGGCGGAGGCGGTGGAGGCTGGCTCTATTTCTGGAAGGGCGACGCGGCCGAGGAGTTTTTCCGGCTTAAACTGAAGAATGACGGACGTGGAATGAGTTTGTCGCCTGATGGCAAGCAGGTTGCCGTGGCCCATGTGGACAATCACCTTCGCACTTACTCATTGGTCTAACAAACGCAGGGTCGCGACTCCGCGACTGATAATGAACTGCGCAGTTGCGTCACTTGAGATGGCTGTCGAACCACGCAAAGGCGTGTTCCTGCATCGGTCGGTCAAACTTGTGTCCGCCTGGGTAAAACATGCCGCGGTACATGTCCTTTGCTCCTGCTCTTTCGAAAACTTCCTTGAGCATCGAGTCGGCACGCTGCATTTCACTGAGCGTATACAGTGAGTCTTCATTGCAGTTTTGAACCATGGTCGCCGCGGGGGCTCGCAGTCCAAGGATTTCTGGAAAATCGAGGTCCTTCGGCAATAGCGGCACGTAGGTCATCCACGTATGCGTAAAGCACTTGTGCAGCAGGAAATCACGCCACGTCGACATGAATCCGACAGCCACCGCACAGCGAATACGATCATCGAGTCCGCCCAGAAAAACGGTTCGCATGCCGCCTCCCGAGAGCCCCGCACATCCAACGCGGCTGGCATCGACTTCCGGTCGTTTGCAAAGCACGTCAAGTGCCCGCTGATCCTCCACCAGATAAACGCCCGGCCAGGTGGTTCCGGCACTCAGCAGTGATTTCTCCATGATGTGCTCATGCTGCCCGGCAAAGCGGTTGTACTTCGCGATACCCTCAAGGTCGTGAGGATCCGGGTCGACCCCGCCTGCGCGGATATTTGGTGGAACGTCCGCAACATGCACACGTCGACTGCCAAACGGAAAGGTGTCGTGGACCAGAACGACATAGCCTCGCTTCGCAATCTGATTGGCCCACGCAAGACCATCGTAACTCTCTTCCTGATGCAGACGCTGAACTTCCCATGGCGAATCGTCTGTCCTGACAATCTTTCGCCAGCCCAGATACTTGTTTCCACCATGATCATGCAGCCCCAGAATCCCCGGGAGCGGTCCGGTGGCGTTTGCCGGGCGCAAAAGGACAGCCTCGGACCCTGGGCCGCCCGGCAACTGCCACGACAAGTGTTCAATGTGCAGGCCGTCGTAGTCGTGCTGAGAATCGACGCGAACTTCCGGGGTCTTGCCATGATCGACCGGAGCAATGCACTCCCATGTTCGCTTTCTGGCCGCCATCCTCCACGCATCCAGGTCGTCCCATTTTCCTGATCGCAGTGAAAGTTTGCCGGGCTGATCCCCGAGCACCTGGTTCGAAAGCCAGTCACCGTACGGCCCGACCATGTTCAGTTCGTTGACAGAATTGAGTCCCGTCGCCGTCACCTTCGCTGCCTCATCGGCCCGAAGCTGTGAGTGGCCCAGACCAGCAGCAAGTGGCAACATCGGAGTGCCTGCCAACGCGATGAGCATTTCTCGTCGTGAAGTCATTTGCGTCTGCTTTCCAAAGGTTCAGAAAGGTTGCGATCAGCACAGAGATCTGTAGGCTCGAATCGATGACGTGCCGCGTTTCGGATGCATGGTCACGTGAGCCATGCCTGATCACACGTGCGATGCACGGAGCATACAGTCACCGGGAGAAGAGTTTACTTCTGGGATTTTACGGCAGGCCTGAGTGGGGGCGTTTTATTCTCAGAGGAAAGCTTGTCTGTGGCGACCGGAGACAGATCAGGCACGAGGCTGGCATCGTATTTGGATCCCGCTGACACCTGGACTACCGTCATACGAACTTTTGTGGGAAAAAACTTCTCGTGATCTTTTCGCTTATGCGCGTGGCCGCTGCCGCCGCTGTTGTCCTTAATGACGAGATGCATTTCCTTGATTCCCTCTTCCCAGACAATGGAGTCGTGCTGCCAGAACTTCGTCATATCAATGTCCTTCTCGTACACGCCCGCCTGCTCGTAAACCGGCGTGTTGAAGCAGCCATATCCCTTGTCGCGGCCCTTGTTAGGGATGTAGCAAACGGACCACGTTGTCGCTTCTCCACCTGCAGGCTTATCAAGAACCTCCAGACGAACGTGCGCTGTTCCATTTCGGTAGTCGACGGGCGATGTCCAGTTCTTAGGACGCTCCACATTCATCATTTTGTCACGCACGTAATAATGTGACGGGCTCGGTTTTGAGTTATCCGCGTCGTTCTTCGTAAACGTGAAGGTTGCATCAAAGAGAACAAACTGGTCGGCGCTGGCAGAGGAGACTCCTGTCCACAGCGTGCCAAGGCAGACCCATAGAGAAAAACATCCGCAGCCGATTCGACCACTTTTCCAGTGCATGTTTGCTTCTCTTCTAATTCAATTGATTTCGGATGGGGCACAAAGCCTGATGTGTAAGGTCGCAGGGGGGGCGGGACCATACGGATTCAGATCGTATTCCTCTCAGAGCAACAAAGCCAGGCCGCGCCGCGTTGATTAACTGAAAGTCTAACCGGGAACAAACGGTCTAATCCAACCGGCGGAGCACACGTTCCGCAATCTCACTCAGACTTTTTGTCGCACGTGTCCATCAACATCAAAACTTTACGTCTCGTCGTGCGATGAGCTTTGAACAGATGGGAAGCTTCGTGCAGGCGATGCTGACGCTGTCATTTACTCGAGCTCGCCAGGGTTTAGCCTTTAACGCGATGTCGAAGCAGGTCGACTGGGAACGCGAAGATCTCTTTCATCTGCCACTGGACACCTTCGCCAACTTCTGCTGCCGCAAACTGCGGCCGTCACTTCGTCATTCGCAATGATTACGGTTTGTACGAGTTTGCAGCGTACGTTTATCAGCAGCCTCCAGCAAAACAGCTACACTGCTGTCAAAGGTAACCCATGAAGTGAATTCGTTACTGATTCCGCTGTTTGAAAAGCACAAACGAGTCTATAAGTTTCGCCAATCTCCCAACGTCAGTCCGGAGATCCCTGCGTAGTGAGAAGTGTTTCCGGTGACGAGGATTCGGCCGGTTTCCAGTGCGGTGGCCGCGATGATGAGGTCCGCATCACCACAAGGCATTCCTTCACGACGGGCGATGGCCCAAAGATCTTCCGCACGTTCCAGGACGCTGTCAGTGACTGGAATGATCAGCGAGTGCTGGCAAAACTCTCTGAATCGCGTCAATTGGTTTGTTGCACCTTTCTCTTTGAAGCCCCTTGAAATCTCAAAGCGTGTGAATGCGGAGAACGCGAATCGACCATGCGATCGCAAATACGCTGCCGCCTTCGTGACGACCTGTGGATTACGCTGCTTCAGGACTTCTGAAAGCATGTCGGTGTCGAGCAGTGCGATTTGCATCAGATCACTCGACAGAACGTGTCAGATTGCACCGACTAATCGATTGATGGATCGACTCGACGTCCTCATCCGTCAGGCCTTCATAAACATTGCACCATGTCGGCAGTGAATTGGAGACAAGGGGTTCCTGCTTGGGCGGCCGCACGACATCCAGATCGAGAACCTGAAGGATAAGTTGCTCATTTCCGCGCAGACGATGTCCAACGAGCAGTTCCGCAGCGGATCGCTCATTGGCTCGTAGCTCGCCGACTTGACGTGTGATGATCTCCATACCCGACAGTTTAACAGCATGGGGTAAGTCCGGCGATGGGTTTTTCCGGATTTTCCTGCGTACCATGTACGCACCAGCTGATTAACCGAAACCAGATCTGCGATCCGGCTTTTTTTCGATGAGAACAATTCAGGTCGCATCTCTGCCGACGACTCCCGTCATACGTCATCGCATTTTTTGCACTGTGCCATCGCCAAAAGTCTTTCCAATGTTGATTCGATGATCGTTTGAAGACGTGTTTTGCTATGCCACCTTGACCGCCCCCGACAATTTCAGAATGGCCGTCGTGACCGCAACCCCCACAGCACCAGCCAGGCATAACATCAGACCGAGATCTTTAAGATCTCCTGCGATGAATAGCCAGACCGCTAATCCCGAGATCGCGAGGATCAGGGAGAGCCGCAGGCAGAAGACCAGCGAGTGACCTCGTCGAGCAGGCCCGATGAGCAACAGGATGCCGATCACGCAAACCGCCAGCCAGATCAGGCCGAAGCCTTTGTGGACTGATTCCGATGAGCGAACATCCAGAGCCAGAGCGGGATTGCCATCAACTCGCAGGAAGTCGATGCGCTGGCCGTCAGTCGGGATATCGAAATGCAACGACAACAGTCCCGTGGGTGTGGCAACCTGAGCCGGCGCGTTTGTTCCGTAAGCCTGCTGCGATTCTTCCGGAGCGGGCGCTGGAGCCTGGAATGGATCCGATGATTGTTGAGACGGCGCTGGGGCCTGCATGGATGACGCGAGATCTGGCAATGCGTTCTGAGACACTGAAGGTGGTGTCAACGCCTCCGGCTCATTCTTTGCATCCTGAACTCCCGATCGCCGCTGCATCAACTTCGAACGGAGATTCGATTGCTGTCCGTTTGATTCAGGAGCTTCGTCCCGGGCTGCTGGTTTCTCGGCCGGCGCGTCGTCTTTCATCATTCTCTTGCGAGCATTCGGTCGCGGCGGCATTTGCTTGCTTTCGCCCGACTTGCTCTCGCCAGACTCCTTTTCGCTCTTATCCGCCTGTTCTTTCAGGACTTTCTCTACTTCCTCAATAGTGATCCCAAAGCGGAATTGATTCTCTGAAGCGGCAGCTCCTGACTGATCTGTTCGATTCAACTGCAACCCATCCTGCTGTTGTGCTCCGCCTGAACTCAATAGTCCTGCAGAGGTCGGGCAGTTGAAAACCATGAACTGGCTACACGTTGCATCATTGACTTTGTTCTGCACTGCATCCTGCTCGAACAGGAAACCATTGCCAGTAATGACCTGGCCAAGCTGGAGCTGGGGCACACTGTTGCTTCCGACATAACTATTCAGGCTGGAATTCGCCTCGTTAAGTTTTCCCAGCACAATTCCTCGCTGTTGTTCGACGCCGCGATCGTTCCCCGAGATGCGGCTGAGGTCATCATATTGTCTTCGTAGCTCCGTCTGCAGTTTGCGTTGCAGGAATCCGCCTTTGGTTCCCTTCGCAGCCTTCAGTAACGATTCCGTTTCATTAACCGCACTCAACAGAACCAGATCTTCCAATTGCTGAGCATCAGCTTTCAGCACGTTGGTTGCCGCCGGATCAACGACCGGAGTGGCATTCCATGATTCCGGCACGTACACACTCCAGCGATTTCGCGCGATGGAAATGCCGAAGTCCGGGTCTTCCCGGAACTCAGGGAATCGCGGCACAGGAATCGTCAGCCGGCGACTCTTCCATTCTTTGCGAATGCCGGCCGCAGAATCATCGAAGCGACCGGCCAGAGCAAACTCCACTTCAAATCCCGCAGCCAGAGCGCCGGATTGAGGGATTGGAATCAGATGTCGAGTCTTCTCGCCTTCCCCTCGGACCACGACTCGACTTGGTCGTCCCTGCACCAGACAGTACATCAACCGGCTATTCTCCGGCAGAATCACCGGAAGGAACTGCCGCGATTCATTCATCACCTGCAGCACATGTCGACTGCGCCAGCTTCCATCATCCGCGATGACCGTTGTGTGCGAAGCCAGATTCACAACGGCCGGTGATACCTGATGTTGCTCCGGATAAACCAGATTCCAAACCGCCGTTTCCGGACGAAGTTTGACGACAGCAATCGCCTGCTGCAAAAGCTCGGGTGGAATCCTGGTCGTAATCTGATCCGCGTTGATTTTGTCCTCGGGCTGATCAGCACTCGGTTGCAGCAAACCATTGGATTGATTCACCAGCACCCAATAATGAGCCTGACCGGAAAGCGTCGAAGGAACACCCTGTGGGATCACCATGTTCGGAACGCTGGAGCGAATCACCTTGTCCGTTGGCAGCGGCAGGCTGGCCGTGCCAAGGGCAAACAGACGATCGGTCACGGGCTGCTGGAGCAACAGAGTCACTCGAGTCAATCCGTTGCCCAGATCATCCCGAGTGACTTTGCGTTGTCCGGGCACCTGAAAAGTCATCAGTGACGCAAGCGATGTGGGCAGTTCGACAGCAAACTGATCCGCTGCCGCGCGATTGATTTGCCAGTTAAGAGCCAGAGTAATCTCAGCGGCGGTTTCTGTGACGTTGGTGACCGTTACCGATTCTCCAATCAGTGTCGAAACCGCTTGTCGCAGTTTGATGGCCAAAGGTCCTGGACGAACAGCGTTGCTCTGGAAGGCCAGTGATGGAGCAGTCGGCGAGATTTCTCGATAACTTCCCTGTGCAGAAGCAGGAGACTTCACTGTCCAGTCAGCACCATCACCTACGCCGTTTTCATAGCCGGCGTTTTCAGAGGCCGCATCCAGCCAGACCGCGAGTTGCGAACTGGCTGTGTTCGAATTCAATACGGTCGGAGGCGTCAGCTTCAGCAGGCTTCGATCGGCGTCGCGATTCATCTGTCCCTGCAATGTGATTTGCAGAATACCGCTGCGAGCATCCGTCAGTTGAATGCTCAACGTACGCTGTTCCGCATCCGTTGTTTCTCCATCGACAAAGTACCAGTCTTTGAGAGCCGTTGCAGAGACATCCAACGCCAGAAAACTCTTCGGTACAGAGATATCAATTCGTGATCGCGGAGAACCCTGCACCTGCAAAGTCATACGACTGCTCCAAAGCTGGCGCTGTTCTTCCAGTCGCACGGCGTGGACGGCGTCGGTGCTGAGTTCATCAGCGGTCGGAGTCACTTTGACCGTCACGGAAGCCGGATGTCGCGTGTATCTCCAGGCCAGCATTGGGCGTCCCGGCAGGTCTTCACCGTCCGGCGCGGGAGCTTCGTTGGGATTAATCTGAGTCACCGCCGAGAGGGCATCAGAGCGAACCTGGAACTGCGCGCCGGTTTTCAGGATGACTGTCCCAGGATCTCGACTGGCCCCACGTACGATGGAGATTGGAATGGGCAGCGAATCCAGTTTCTCGGGCGTTGGTGCGTAGAGCTGAAAGGTAAACCTGGTTCCGTCGTTGACGCTTCTGCGAAACTGCAGCTTCACGGATCGACTGGCGTCCGTGTTCTGAACAGCCCATCCCGCGACATCGTCGCCGGTCACCGATTGGACAGAATATCCTTCGGGAATGGTGACATCGAGTTCAGAGATTTCTCCCTGGCGAACCGCCACGGTTATGCTTGTGTGCAGAGTCAGACCGGAATCCTGCAGAGCCAGCGTGGACGCGGCGGTGGAATGAACGACCACGTCGCCGGCAACTTTCTGGATCGCAGGCAGCCATTGCAGGCGAACTGTGGAAAGCTGAGCAATCGGAAGAATGACCGTCCGGCCTTCTCGCCGATAACCATGAGTTCGGCCATTCACTTTGGCATCGAGGCCGTCGGCAGGCAATGTCCATTCGAGCGTTCCAGTGGCCGCAGAACGCAGCGGAAGGTCAGCTCGTCCAAGTTCCCCTTCGACCTGAGCTGTAATATCGAACTTCACATCAACGACGTGAAATCCCTTGCCTTGAGTCTGCACCGAGTACGCTGGTCCCTCAGTTCCGGGAGCAATCGGCCCGGCGGAATTGATGGACAGGACTTGTTGCGGTTGCTGCGGAACAACGGCCTGCTGGCTGGCAAACGCGGGCAATTCAACGCCCTGTACTCCGACGAGCAATGGCTGAACGAAACTCTCTTTGCCATCGATCATGACCGATCGCACGGCGACAGGTCCCAGCGGCAGAGGGATGCTGGGGGTTTGTTCGGAATCGCACCACACGACAAATCGGCCTTCGAAACTGAGGACAGACTTTGTTCCCTCAACCGGAGTCAGCGCGGTGGACTTAAGGTAGGTTGAGACAACCGTCGAACCCAGAGGGCTGATGATCGGTCCTCTGAGCGAATCCGGATTCGCCTGCTGATAGAGCTTTAGGAAATCTTTATGACGGATAAAGACCTGGTCAGCTCGCAACGCTGGCTTATCGGAACCATAAGGTACGACGATGTCCGGTGTTAGGCTGGAGGAATCCTGCGCGAAAGACATGGTGCTTGCTGTCATCACCAGAATCACGGCCGCGAGCTTCTTCAATGAGTACGGTTTGCGACAGCATCGCTGCAACCACGTCAGTGGGCACGAACAGCAACTGCAACATCCGCAAACCACGGCCATGATGGCTCCGATGACACTGCCGATAGCAATCCCGTCGAGCACACTCTGCCATTGATTGGAGACCAGGGGCAGCAGGGCCAGAGCCGACAACAGCAGGACAATGGAAACAGTCAGCTTCCACAGGAACGGCGACTTTCGCATTCTCCAAGCCACGAGTATCACGATCATCGCCGCGAACCAGCGAATCGCTCGGATCTGACTTCGTCGTTGAACCACAAGACTTAGCACGGACGGCTGATGAACCGTGTCTGCCACAGAAATAAACTCGCGAGTCTGGTAGTCAGCAGGAACATCGAGATTCACGTTCACAGAGAGTCGCGCGCTGCCTTTTTTGGCCTCGGGGAGAACGCCGTCTCGTTTTTCTATGTCCACTGCCAGCATATCCAACTCTGTGGGCTCATTGGCCGAACGTTCCAACAGTCTTCGCTCTGATTGAGGTTCGGCCTGAGGCATCGCAGCCAACTCGGCCCCCGCCATCGCTCCCACACCTACCATACCTCCCGGAGCAGCTGGTTCTGGGGGTGTCATTCTGACAAACGCATCAGAAGCGACCACCGCAGCCCCGGCTTCCGCCGCAGGTGCCGAAAAGACATCCTGCGCTGCGGAGAATTCTTCAGCCATTGGCATCAGCTCACTTTGAACGGCCGGAGAAGACGTAGAGGCGGAAGCAGCCGGTGGCGCAGCATTGGAATATCTATCAGACGTATCGGAAGCGACTCGCTTAAACTCCGATGATGAGGACAGTGTGAGAACTGATAGTAAGGCGGCGAAGGAAAACATGATCACACCCACCATGCAGACGGCAGCCAGAGTCTTCCAGCGACGGCGACTGACGATCACAGTGATCACGAATAATACCAGCAGGAAAATTGCCAACGGAATGAGTCTACGTGGCAGTTCGGAAACTTCCGGCAATGCCAGCTTTCCAAGTGACACCAGCCAGCCGGGTTGATCCACGTCCGCCGTCGGTCGAAACTGGCCCTCGCTTTCGACCAGCAGTGAAGTATGCGGATAATGCACCTTCCACGTCTGTTCCAACACATCGATCGGAATCGACTGCTGGTCCCCGGCATCAATCGTGAGCTGCATCGGGCCCTGCTCAAGCTGACCAAATGAACCGGCTTGCTTCGCTTCGGATTCAAACAGTACCGTCAAAGAATAATCCTGACGATCTGAACCAGCCGGGACGGCAACCAGATACTCATCGGCTTCACGACGCACTTCCACCGGTTCACCGTTCAGCATTGTTGACCACAGAAACGATCGATCGCCGTCAGGCAATGTGAATCGCAGAGTCTGCACACCGCTCGAACGAATCTTTGCCTGGCACCAGCGTTGAATGCTGCCGGAATCATTCAGGGTACACACGTTTGCCAATTGTTCACAGACGGCAGACGGCACGGCATTGGTTGCAAATCGCGTTTCTGCGACCTGAAACGAATAACCTGGCTGCACAAAACGGTAAGTCAAAGCAATTCGACGACCCGTTGAAGCCGCTGGTGCATCAACCAGACCGGGATCCGCCACAAACAAACCGGGGATCGCGCGAACTTCCGGACCAACAGTTAGCTGCTGCTCGGGCGTTGCTTCAAAGACGAGAACACCATGCTGACGAACGGCATCCTGCACCTGAACGACCGGAGCCGCCATCGGAGCACTGCCCTGGCGCGCCTGCTGGATATGAGCCTTCAACGACAATGATCCGGCGAAGCGATGATCCAGTTTCAATGTGAACGGGCGAAGTCCTTCGGCAGGAGTTCCCGCCGACTGCTCAATGATCGCGACCGGCCGGATTGCGCGAGTCTGCTGAATTCCTGGCACTGGTCCGACATTCGTGACGACAAAACGAACATCAGGGCCGAGTGATTCCGAAAGCCGAATGATCAACGTTCGAATCGTACCGTTCAGAACATCGGTGATGATTTCTGCATTAGTGGATTGCTGTCGACTGTCGGCCCACGTGGTCAGTACTGATCGAGCCGCCAGGCGGGCCGGTTTTCGCGTAATCGAAAACTCCCCGGAAACGGTCGTGCCCAGATTCTGAAAGACCTGTTCTGTGCCACTTCCGGCCACCGGAGTTAACCCGGTCAGCGTCGCCGGGACGACCACCAGATCGTCGGCAAATTGAACCCTGTAGAATCCTCCCACGGTCGTCACGTCAGCCGCCGTCGCGATTGGCAGCGGCAGCTTCTGTTCCTGATCCGGATCACCGATCGTTCGATTCAGTGCCAGCGTCAGATTCATCAACTGCCCCGGCGCGATGGGCTCAGATGGCTTCACCAGAATTTGATTCGGCTGACCACCGTTCGTCCATGCCAGGGGACGCCGCTCACTGGCGGGATTGTTCGCATCAGCAGCCGACAGCACACTCGACAGTTGCCAGTCCGGCGGCAGATTAATCAGCAGTTCAAACAGCGGAGCATTCAGCGTTTCAATCGTCAGCGTCGTTTCAAACGTCGCCGATGTATCGTCGATACGCAGTGTGGCATTGGATTCTGCGAAGAGTTCACGATCACGCGGACGCGCCGCGACCTTCAGCTCAAACTGCTGCAGCCAGAAATCGAACACCGAGGCTTCCAGCGAAACTCCGAGGTCCGCCGCCGACATCGGACGGATCCCGCCATCGGTTTCGGAAACGAGTCGCAGTCCGTCTTCGTGAGTCACGATCAAGCGTCCGGTATGCGCGGTGACTTCGGCGAATTGCAGAGTCGGAATTCGCTGCAATGCGACTTTGCCAGGCGATACACCAGCATCGGTTGCAGGAACGTTATTCGCCGCAGAAACACCGCGGATCTTGATGACTCGATCATTCGTGAATGGTTGACGATAGGTCAGGGTGACTCGAGTCTGACCGGCGTTGGCCGGATCATCTTCCAGTGCCCAGCCTTCCAGACCGGCCGATTCCACGCTGGTCACTTCCAGTTGCGAAGGAACCTGAGCGACGACTTTATTGATGGATCCACCGAACACACTGACGCGAGAATCACTGTCCCAGCGCAGGGTTTCCTTCTGAACAGCAACGGCTCCATCCGTGCGAACGAAGACGAGAATCTGAGATTCCGATTCCTTCTGCTGCACCACCCAACGCAACCGCACATCGGGAGCGTTTCCGACCGGCATAACGTAATTCGCCACTGTGTCGGCACCGGCTGGACGTTCAAGTTTCAGATCATTGACGAGAAGATGCCGACCTGCGGGACATTCCACGTTCAGTTGCACAGCGGGCCTGACTGGTAGTTCAAAGGCCGCCGATTGATCACTGCCGGATTTCGCGAGGGGCGTCGACATGCTGATCTGAATTGTAAAGTCGCCGACTGTGTCATGTGCGATCAACAGTGCGGATGGTTCCGCAGGATCTCGAGAAACCAAAGCCGCTTTCCCGTTGATTTCTGCTTTCTCAACCTGCAGGTTCCCGGCTCGCAGTTTCAGTAACTGCCAACCCTCTGCGTACTGTCGCACCTTTAGTTCCATGCGAACGGTCGCCTGATGCTCGCCCGGGGTCACGAAGAGATTAGCCTGCTCGGTAATAATCGGGATCGGAATCTCACTGGTCGCGGCATTCGCGCGGGCTTTTTCCAGCAGAGCTTTAAACTCATCCCTTTTCATCATGACGCCGCGACGGTCTCGTTCGAACACCGTGTCCAATTGATCGGCCGGGATGAATTGCTCATTCGGCTTGTCAACTTCAGGCACGGGCGGTGCTGGAGCATCCTGTGCGAAGGAAGCAGGGAGCAGTGACAGCGTCAACAGGCAAACTGCGATGGTGATCAAGCTTCGTGTTACAGGATGGCCGTGTTCGCAATTAGTTTTTGCTTCTGTGTGCTGTATTCGATTGCGTTTAGTAGGTCCCGCTTGCCGAGCGGGACTTTCGCCGTAAGGCGAACCCTGTGCGCAATCTTCTGCAGAATGCTGGCCCGGATTATAGGTTAACGTGCACACAGGTCGCGGCGAGCCGCGAAGTCCTGCCCGGCAGGCAGGACCTACTGAAATTCGCGATCTCAGCCTGGCCTGTACTCTTGCAACCACAGACACAGCACGCATTCGCAGTTCTAATCGATGTCTTGAGAACGATCTTATCATTTGCCACCTCGCATCAGATCATCCATCATCCTGCGAACTTCCGGAGCCGGAGCAATTGTCCCGACAGGCAGCGATTGTCCTTCCGCACTCATCGGCGCGACCGGTGTGCTCGCTGCGGCTGGCACCAGCACTGGAGTTGGTGAGGCTTGAGGTGGAGCGGGCGGCGGCACAACAGGAGTTACCAACTGTTCAACAGCCGCTGACGCCCCGTTTCCGTTTGTTCCATTCTTCGGCCCGATCAGCAGCCCCGTGATCCAGATACCACCGACAACAAGAATCCCCGGCCAGGCCATGGAGACATACTGCGGTGTGGAGTTGTCACCTTTCAATGAGTACATCGCGACGGCAAAGATCGCGAGCAGGACCAGAGTGATCCGGTTCTCCCAGGACGTGCGACGCAGAATCAGTCCCAGCAGAACCAATGTTCCGCTGATCATCCAGAACAGGAATGGACGGCTCCACCACGTCACCGTAAGTTCTGCCTGTCGACCGACGGCTCGATAAACGGCAACACTCCCCTGAGTCGGGAAGTCTCCGGAAACCACATGCTGCGGATCGATCCATTCGTGCATTTCGTTTGCGGCTGCGATCGAAGAACCCGATCGCAGAGGACTGCTGATTGATGGTGGCACGGCCCCTTGTTGACTCCAGAGTTCCGGTTCTCCCAGAATCGCGATTTCCTCCGGAGCCCAGATCGCCAGTTGAACCTGTTGCACCACTGTTGAACCGCCGTTTTCGCCGACGACCGGCAGGCGAAGCTTCTGCAGGCCGCCCTGGAATCCGCTCTGCACGGTATACGGTCGAGCTCCCTCTTCCACAATCGGGCAACGGTACTGCAACGTCAGCAGGAACTCCTGATCGGATGTCGTGTCGCGACTGATGTTAACGTAATACGCTTCCCAATGTTCGTCAGCCTTGACGTCCGTGGCCTTTTCAATCGTTGTTCGCTGATCATTCAGCATTGGAGCCTGCAAATCAGAACCCGCTGGCAAGTCGACTCGCAGACGCTGACGTTCGCTCGTCGTGATCCGCAGGCGAGCTCTCCACGAGGCCAGAGCTTGTCGTTCAGTCACAACTTCGACGGCAATACGTGAGACGACTGTGGCCGCAACTTCGTGGATCTCATGTCGTCGAATTCGAATCGTCGCCGACGCTGGCTGAGCAAAGTAGCGATAAGCGAGGTAACCATCCTGCTCCATCAGTTCCAGTTCGCGGACATCAATCGCTTCCGTTGTCTCTCCTTGAGACTCCGCTGTAATGGATAACGACTCATGACGCAAAAGGCGAATTTCGCCCCGAGTCTGCGTCAGTGTGACTCGACGACGATCAGCCTGATCGTCAGCAAATGGTGCGAGAACTCGCGCTGGTTCCACAGTCAAAGATTGTTCAGGAGCCACTGCGGCGGTGTTTGCATCATCAGAGCCAGCTGAGGCCGGTGCGACTTCTGGTTGAGCCAGTTTGACGTCCCAATCGACGCTCAGCTGAACGGTTCCCGTGGCTTCATCCTGCAACACCAGAGTCCATGTGACCCAGCCGTTTTCCGCCTGAGCCGCTTTGTCACGCTGTTGGATTGAGTGTCCCGGCGAGACCAACCGAAACCGCACATCGTTGGCAACGGCTTCCGGCACGGCGACTCGCAAGGTATCGATGCCGGCATTCTGGATATCGAAAGTAATGATTGCATTCTGCTTGACGATTTCCGGCTCAACCTCAACCGTCGTTCCGACGGACGCCGCGATCTGAGCAGGCCGCGGTGATGTTCGCACGAATAACGCGATTGGTCGACGAGTAAAATTCCACGATGCGATATGTCGCAGGCGTGGCAAGGCTTCGACAGCCGCATCGCGCGACGGGAAGAGCCCGGCGAGTTTTTCGTCGACTGTGATGACATCCAGAAACTCCGGAGCGTAAACCGTGACAAGACCGGTTTCTCGTTCCACACCGTCGGGAGCAATCGTCGGCAGTTCCATTTCGGCGTTCCCGACTGATGCATCAAACGCCTGATGCGCCTGAATCGTGACTTCGATTGTTCCCATGCGTTTTTGAGTCAACGATAAAGTAATCAGGCCACTGCCCTTGTCGACGTTGAACTCACTCATCCCGTCTGCGGACACGTTATCGATCGTCAGCGATTCGGGAACTTTCAGCGACAACTGGAACACGCCCGCACGTTCAACTTCATACTTCAGAACCGATCGCAGCCGCATCTCATCGTCGCGGAACACGTACTGCATTTTATGAGCCACCAGCACCCGAGGTTCGACCGGCTTGATCTGGACGGTGAGTACTCCTGCTGAGCCACTGAACTCCCATGTGTTCGCCGCGCTGGAAACTTCTCCCTTAGCCATCGCGCCGCCAGCATCGATTTGTTTCACGCCGGTTTGCGTTTTAATGACGGTTGTCAGCGACGGATCGGTCACGATGGTCAGTCGACCGGCTTCGCGAACGACGGCATCAGCGTGAATTCCCTGCAGTTTGCCATCAGCCGACTTGCCGATCAGTTGCAGCGTGTCGCCTTCGATTGGTCGTTCGGTCTGCAGTTCGATCTGGAAGCCTTCTGTGGCCGGAACCAACAATTCGGCCTTGATCATCTGATGAGTTTCTCCAACGGGTTCGGCATTCCAGGAGCGAATTCGCCCGGCCGCCGAAACGACGTCGATGATTCGTGCATCCTTCGGAATAAGCACGTAGACTTCTCGCAATTCTCCGCGCAGGACTTCGTAGTTAAGCAACGTCCGTGACTGCAACAGGCCCTGTTCAATTCGCACGCTGGTTTCGTTCGATACGCTGCTCAGCAGATCCATAACCGGTTTCGAACCCGCGCGAGGATTCCAGTGAACCTCAAACTGATTGACCGCGCCAAGGCTGGCTTTGGCCAACGTCTTGCCTTCGACGGTTAAGCCGTCCGTCGGCAGCAAGACCTGAAGCGGCGTGATTCTGATCGTCTGGTCTGGTTCAGGAATCGTCACGACCAATTCGCTGATGCCGGTGGGCGGACATTGAATGCCGAACGATCGATCTTCGGGAGATGTCAGGACGGTCGCGAGCAATTCCAGTTTAACAGACTTCTGCCCGGCACCTTTCAGAAGCAGTTCATAAGTCCCTTGTCCTGTTCCTTTCAGCAAAACAGTGCCATCGTTCGGTTCCACTTTCCCAATCGCCGCCGCGCCGAAGTGGACCGGGAGCGTGGCCCAGCCTTCCGTTTTCAGTACATTGATTTTTAGCTCAACACTGATGCGAGCGACGTCTTTCTCGACAACCGCACTCCACTGAGACGATGTGATCACCGCGTCCTGATTGCCGGTGGTGACCGGAATCGCGTTGATCGCTCGCTTCATGAGATCGAGATATTCCGCATACGGCAGGACAACGGAAGCCCCCTGGTTGTCGAAGACCTTTTGCAGTTCTTTGAAGGGCACGTAAATCAGTCTGTCCCACTTTTCTGAGACCGAAGCTGGCTTTGATTCCTCCGTACCTGCAGGGGGCGTTGCAGCGGGAGCAGTTTCTGCGGGAGTCGTTGCAGGAGGATCCTGAGGAGGCGTGGTCTCCTGAGCTACCAGATTGGAAACTCGGACAACGTCGGTCGTGAGCGTGAATGCGGCCAGCAACAGGAGACAGCGGGCGATCTGACGCATAAAAGAACCTCAGGAACTGCTGGTGAGAGCGGTCAATTTATTCGGGCGGAGCCATTCGGTCGGAACGAACAACTCCGGAAGAGATCAAGGGGTAACGGTATCATGGGGCGAATCCAACCATCCAATGAGAGGAAGGATAGGCGGATTGCGCCGAATTTACATTTTATCCGGGGCCAGATACGTCTGTTGCAGCCCGGAAACATTCAAATGTAGGTCAGGAATCCCACTGAAACAGCTTCGTTCCGGACGGTAGATGTGCATTGGGATGACTTAACTGCGGCCGGAATCTTTGCGGACCGGGCTGCAGAAACCTGACTCTCAGTCGTTACCTTGCTTCCAAAAGATGCCATCGAGAGTCTGGAGGAATTGATGAGAGAAGTCTGCTGATTTCCTTTCTACGTTGATTGTAGACTGGTGATCAGTCACAATGCGGCGTCTCAACGACTGGGCGATTTCGTGAGGAGAAGGAAATGATGCGGACGGCAATCTCGGGCTTACTGACCTGTGCGTTGTTTGGCGCGATGCTGACATCAGGTGGTGTCGCGGCCGAGTTTCCTGGCTTGGGGCCGAAGGGCGATCTGGTTCGAATCGAATTTGAATCGGCCGGCGCGACGGCTCTTGTGGGCCAGAATGCTCGCAAGCAGTTGCTTGTGACGGGCATTTATTCAAGTGGTCAAAAGCATGATTTCACGCACGACGTGACTTATGCTGTCGATGCCGCAAATGTCCTGCGGGTCGAAAAGGACGGTCTTGTCATTCCGTTGTCGGATGGTTCCGCAACGATCACCGCAACGGAAGCCTCCGGCAAAACTGCCACGATCGCTTTGACGGCTTCGCGTTGTGCCGAAGAACTGCCGGTCAACTTTGAAAACGAGATCGTGCCGATCTTTACGAAGCTGGGATGTAACGCTGGCGGTTGTCACGGCAAAGCGGATGGTCAGAACGGATTCAAGTTATCGTTGCTCGGCTTTTATCCTGAGGAAGACTACGAGTATCTCGTTCACGAAGATCGTGGTCGGCGAGTTTTCCCGGCCGATCCGGATTTTAGTCTGCTGTTACAAAAACCAGCGAACGTTCTGCCACACGGTGGTGGTCAACGAATGTCGCCGGGATCGTACGAGTGGGAGTTGATCAGTCGCTGGATTCGTCAGGGCATGCCGTACGGAGCAGAAACTGATCCCGTGCTGGAACGCATTGAAGCAGTACCGGCCGTGCGAGAAATGAACGTGCGAACTCGCCAGCAACTGTCCGTGATCGCTCATTACAGCGACGGATCAATTCGCGATGTGACTCGCCTGGCTTCCTACGACGCCAATTATCCGGAAATGGCTGTCTCAACATCATTGGGTCGAATCACCGTCGAAGATGTGCCTGGTGAAGTCGCCATGATGGTGAGATTTCAGGGACAGGTTGGTGTCTTTCGAGCCATCATTCCGCAGGGACTGCCGGTTCCTGCGACACCTCCAGAAAAAACTTTCATCGATACGCTCGTTTTTGCAAAACAGCGACAGTTGGGCATTCCACCTTCACCGCTTTGTGATGATGCAACGTTCATTCGGCGAGTTTCCATTGATGTTGCCGGACGATTGCCATCGGTTACTGAGGTTGAGCAGTTCCTTGCAGATACTGATCCCGGGAAGCGTGATCGATTGGTGGATCGGCTTGTTGAGAGTCCCGGCTACGCAGACTACTTCGCCAACAAATGGGCCACGGTTCTGCGAAATAAGCGTCGCAATGGAACCGATGTGCCTTACACGTACAAGTTTCACGCATGGATCCGTCGTTCTCTCCGTGAGAACATGCCGTACGATCAATTTGTTCGCGGCGTGTTAACGGCGACGGGTGATCCGGAAACACATCCACCAGTGGCATGGTATCGAGAAGTCAGCACGTCGACTCAACAGATGGAAGATGTGGCTCAGTTGTTTCTCGGCATGCGAATGGCGTGCGCCAAGTGTCATCATCATCCGTTTGAACGCTGGAGCCAGCAGGACTACTACGGCTTCGAAGCCTTCTTTTCTCAGGTCGGATTGAAGAACAGCAAGTTCAATCCGAACGTCAATCAGCCGGACATGGTTTATCTGAAAACCAATGCTCCCGTCTCGAAGAATCCTCGATCACAGCTGGATGTGAAACCGATGGGCCTCGGTGGGACGCCGTTGGACATTTCGCCCTACGAGGATGCTCG
>JBIIIF010000372.1:0-5575 GCA_044235005.1 Planctomycetaceae bacterium
TCGTCCAGCAGAATTGTGCCTCGATGACATTGTTCGAACTTGCCGATTCTCCGATGATCGGCCCCGGTAAACGCACCTTTCTCGTGCCCAAACAGTTCGCTCTCCAGCAACGTCTCCGGAATGGCCGCACAGTTGATCGCGAGAAACGGTGCCTGGCCTCGACGACTATGCTGATAGATGGCTCGAGCAATCAACTCCTTTCCTGTACCGCTCTCACCCAGAATCAGGACGTTAACATCCTGCGGAGCAACTCGCCCAATCTGCTTGCAGACGGACTGCATCGCCGCACTGCTGCCGATCAATCGATCTGAGCCGGAATCGTCCGGTGCAGGAATATTGATCGCGGCGGGTGCGTACATCTGACGGCAGATCTTACGAGCCTGCTCAACAGTGGTCGACAATTCGTCGAGATCCAGAGGCTTAACGAGATAATCGTAGGCACCGAGTTTCATCGTCTCGATCGCCGTTTCCGTTGTTCCGTGTCCGGTAATGAAGATCACGAGAACTCTGGGATTCACGAGTCGCAATTGGTCGAAGATATCCAGCCCGGATTCAGCGCCAAGTCGAATGTCCAGCATCACAATCGGAGGACATTCCTTCTTCATCAGGTACAGGCCTTCAGCAGCATCGGCCGCGACAAACACCTGCAGATCATCAGATTGAAGAATAGACTGGATTGTCGAGCGAATCCCGGGTTCATCATCGATCAGAAGCAGTTTTTCCATGACAGTTCGCGCTTTCTTTATTCGAGAGCAGGTGACCACAGTGGCAGTTCAACGACCAGCATGGCTCCGCGTTCAGGTAAGTTTTCAGCCGTGATCGTACCCTGATGATCAGTCACGATACGGCGAGACACAGCGAGGCCAAGGCCGGTCCCGCGTTCTTTTGTTGTGGCAAAAGGTTCAAACAGTCGAGCTAAAACATCGTGAGCAATCCCCTCGCCGGTATCGCGAACAACGATTCGACCGGTGCTGCGTTCGGCACAGAATTCTGCAGAGACATCCAGTTGTCCTCCGCATGGCATCGCCTCCACAGAGTTCAGGAGAAGATTGACAAACACCTGGTTAAGCTGTTCGGCGTCACCATTGATCCAGAGTGGTGAGGAAGTAATTTCGGTCCGGAGAATGATCTGGTTCTGCTTCAGGCGACCATCGACCAGATTAAGGCTGCGCTGAAGAGTTTCACGAAGGTCATGCTTCATGCGATTCATCAATGGAGTTCTGGCGAAATCCAGCAGTCCCTGGATCGTCCCTTCCATTCGGCTGACTTCTTCAAGAATCAAATGCAGTTGTGATTCTTCAATCTGGAAGCCGTTGGCCTTTTTCGAGACATGCTGCAAAAGCAATTTGACCGAGGTTAATGGGTTACGCAGTTCATGAGCAACTCCCGCCGCCAGTTCACCGACGGCGGCAAGACGTTCAGATTGAATCACTTCCTTACGTGCGACCTGAAGTTCTTTGGCCACCTGTCTCAAACGCTCAACAACTCGCTCCGCCTGCTTCCGGACGTCGTCTATCGAACTTTCCCGAGTGATACTAAAACGCAGTTCCTGAGGTTCGTCTCCCATCACCGACTCGTTCAGGGTCACAGCGATTTCCGTCACCGAACTTTGCAGTCGTCGAGCAACACCCCAACCCAGATAAACCCCCAGCAGCGGACCAAACAACAGCATGACCATTCGAATAACAAGCACTCTGGAATGAGTCCCGGCCACGCGTGATCGCTCAGACGCTATCAACTCATCATTGATTTTTCGCAGCCGCTCAGTGCACAGAGACAGTTTTCTGGCGCAGTCTCTGATCCGCCGCGCGCTTTCGGCACTTCGCTCATCACTTTTCAGGCTGACCTGAAGTTCTTCCGAAACGGCTTCAACCAATTGCTCCGCTGCGAACTGTAAGTCCTCGTCACTGATTTTCTCTTCCGGTGTATGGGCATTCTGTCCAGCCTGAACAAGAAAGTCCTGGAGCTTTATCTGGTCGGCTTCCCACTGTGCCTGCAGCCTCCGCGTCTCAAGTGATTCGTCGCTCCATTCAGTCAACGTTCTCCAGCCTATGGTTTCGAGGGCATGCGCCGCGTCAATCGAAGTCAGGTTCTCCGAGAATACTCTTTCATACGAGGCTTCTACCCACCACAGATAAATCGTGGTTCCAAGACTCATGACCACCCACAGACCGGCCACGACAAGCACTGGAGCCAGCACCTGCAAACGCCAGGGCGGCAATCCATTGAGAAGTCGACGAAGTATTTCGGACGCACCCACGCGATCATGTTTCCTGAGTCTTGAGCCTATGGTGACGATGCTCCTGCCGCAATTTAAGTGCCAGCAACAATGGACAAAAGAAAGCAAAATCTGCCTGTTTTTGAAATTCCGAGCTGTCGTCCGAGGACATCTGTTTTGTCAGCCTGAAATGCCTTTTCCTGCAAGGGGAAAGTTTCTTTCCGCACGGCCGAGGTTTGCCTCTGTCTCTCCCGACGAACTTTCAATGTAACTCCCTGGAGGTTTTTGAGTTACCCCGATTCATGGATCGTGGCGCAACGATTGCATGCCGAGCCAGCCCCGGACAATTTTGAGTTCAGGAGATTCGGAGGTCTGATATGCGACCGTTGGTACTGGTAGGAAGCTCATCACAGGCTCGTGCGAATGATTTTCGAATCGCTCTGGAAGAATACGGAGTGCAGGTGGCTGAAGTCTCCAAAGACGAAGACTACTTTCAAAAACTGGCCTGTCATCCCTGGGGCGTGTTGCTGCTGGAATGTTCAATGATCTGGAGTGATTTGAAAGTTGACTCTGCGGAACACCCCGATGATGAGAACTGGAGAAACATCCCGCTGGTTCTGTTTGCCAGCACTGGCCACCTGACTCGTCCATTGCGCGAAGTCAGACTACCTGTTCACGAGCTCTTTCAACAATTTCCATCACGAGATGAACTTATGTCAGCAATCCACAGTGCATGGAAGTCTGCGGAGTCATTTGTTGTTGAAGAACAAACTCCTGAGCATCAGTCCTGTCATCATTGATGACAATGTCATTCACTGCAGGAGAACGCCTTAGAGTATCTGCGTTGTCATGATCGATCGCTGTTGTTCGTCTCCTCCCGATCGATTCTTCAGTGCCCGTTTAACTCAACGGCGTTCTCCCTGCAGAAAACTCCACTCTTCTGATGGGAGCCCCTGGTCATGATGCAACGCCTGATTCCGGACTCATTCTCAATGGATGTTTATTGTGCCAACTTCAATCATGACGATTTGGGCGAACGAATCAGCTTGATTGAAGCTATCAGTGATGGCGAAAGGAATCGCAGCATGATTCATGAATCTTCCCGAATTCGACAGTCCTCCGCTTCGCGACTTCAGTCTCGCCCCAGCCGTAGTCTGGGGTATATTGTGCCCCGACTGATCTGGACGGCCGTAGCTCCGACAATGATGATGGTTCTCTCTGTGCTCAAGCTGGAATCGCACTCCAGTCAGGCCGGGATCTTCGATGCATGCTTTCTCGGTGTTGTGTTGGCAGTCCTGTTGGTCCGCTGGGGGACCTGGATAGCGGGCGATCGGTGCGATTCGTTTGGAGGCAGGGCCACTCTGAGCAGAACTTTTGGGTTTACCGGAATCGTTATCGGACTAGCGGGATCGTTCTGGTTTCTGACAAGCCTGCTGGCCGAGCAACCCCTGTCGTCATAGCCCCTGTCGTCACGCTGTCGCCACCGCTCGTCGTGAGATGGTCGAGGGGAGAAAGAACAAACCCGCTGCTTCTCCGTGCGGCTTGAAAACAGCCCGCATGAACCGCGAACCCATTTCGAATAGGATCTGTAGCTTGCAATCTCGGATTTGTTGATCACGGGGCCTGAGGCTGCGTGTCAGCGTTAATGGGTGTGTCAGCCTTGATTGGTATGTCAGCCTGTTTTGGTTTGGCAGCGGCTGGCATCGACTTGTGCAGATCTCCTGAGGCCAACCGCTCATCAACTGTAGGGAGATCCTCAGCAGACCAGATCCTGAAACTCCTGAACTCGGCTCGAACGGAGTTTTCGTCAGCAACGGCGCCGCGAGCAAAACGCCCTCGCGGTTTCATTTCCTTAAGAACGACAGGATTGCAGATCGCTTCGTCGTTGGCATAGATCTCAAACCGATTGCCAACGGCCACGACCAGAAGCTTGTTGAACTCTTGCCCGGTGTTGATCGCGGTAGGCCTGATCGTCTGAGCGACTCGCGGAGGACCGTCGTTCAGGATCGGCACTTCCAGCCCCTGCAAACCGTTCAGATGGAAACGCACATTGACGTCGTTGGCCTCGGATGTGTAGTTCAGAAACCATTGCGTGCTCACGACTCGCACACGGCCTGCGACTTCACAGGCAGAATTCGCATACGTTTTGTCTGTAAGCCAGGCCGCCCCAACAAGACCGGGATCCGCGCTGATGAAATACAAGCCCTGTTCCAGCCCATACTCCCGACCAGCAGACTTTCCGATTTGCCAGGTCGTCTCAGGGCGATCAAAGTCATCGCGGTAAAGTTCCTTCGATTGACTCAGATCCGGCGCGGCGATTCGTCCATGCCACAAATCCTCCGCAGGCCACGCAAACACCTGATCTATGTCATCTGCCTTCGCTGGTTCCTCGCCCCTGGCCTCCTCATCAGACTCCGACAGATCCTTGCCAGCCACGAGTGCACGTGAGACCTCAACCGTCACTGCTTTCTGATCTTCGCCGTTCCGGATCTCGGGAGGCGTCCCATGCGAGGGCTCCACGCGAAAGACGGTCTGCCTCATCCAAATGCCAAAGACAGCAACCATCGTCATGCCAAACATCGCGACTATGGACTGCCGCCCGCGGTTTAACGGAGGTGATTCGTTCGGCGTGCATGCATGCGGGTTCGGAGGTCGCAATCCCTCCGAGGGCTGACAAAGCGTCAACGGATACCAGTACATGACCCTGCGGCGATGAATCCGTTGTCTCCTTTTTCGAAACGACGCCAGACGAGTCGCTCTGCACACCCTGAAGATGCACTTCAGGCAATCTGGCTAATTCGCCTGCCGATTGAAAACGGTCATTGGGCGATTTCGACTTCGACCATCAATGGTGAGGTTACGTTTAGCCAGAGCACGCTCTCCGGAAACTTCACGACAGGGACCGATGCTGACGGCGGAGCCATTTATGGCCTCGATGGCACGGTGATGGTGAGCCAGAGTACGCTCGCGGCAAATCATACCAATCTGAGTGCAGGTGGAGCCATCGGGAGCTTTTCGGCCCCTGTCACGATCCGAAACAGCGCTCATGGTGGGCGGACCGGACACAGATTGGTTCTTCCGGGCAATCGACGATATCATCACCGACCTGTTCGCGGGAGAGGTCATCGACGTGCTGTAACTGTTGCTTTCAGCGAGCAGCAGGGTGCGGCGCGGCACTGGGGACACACATATTCATGGCGGCATCAGGGATACCTGAGACACAAGTTAAGGCAGGCGTTACTCTCTGCGAGACAGTGTTGGGAAACGCTGGCGTTTGGGAAGTCGCAGTTCATCACTCGGAGAGTGATGGCTGTTTTTGATGGCAAATCCCTCTGATCTGCCGCGAAACGGTGCGTG